>CAIOTP010000323.1 GCA_903861235.1 uncultured bacterium
CTGCCTGCGCCACCTTGTTGAGCAGCGGCAGGAGGTCGGCCAGGTTGGAGATCTTCTTCTCGTAGATCAGGATGAGCGGATTTTCCAGCGTGCACTCGCCGCGCTTGGGATCGGTCATGAAGTAGGGGCTCAGGTAGCCCTTGTCGAAGCTCATGCCTTCCACGTACTCCAGGGTGGTCTCGGCGGTCTTGCCTTCCTCCACCTCGACCACGCCTTCTGCGCCCACGCGATCGATCGCCTCGGCGATCAGCTTGCCCAGGTGGGCGTCGTGGTTGGCGCTGACGGTGGCGATCTTCTCCAGGTCGGCACGGCCACGGCACTTCTCCGCCATGTCCACGATGCCGGCGCCGGCGGCCTCGGCCGCGGCGTTCACGCCGCGCTGCAGGGCCACGGGGTTGGCACCGCTGGCCACGTACTTCAGCCCGCCGTTGAAGATGGCGGCCGCGAGCACGGTGGCGGCGGTGGTGCCGTCACCGGCCACGTCCGCCGTCTTCTTGGCGACCTGGTGCACCAGCTTGGCGCCCATGTTCTCGAAGGGCTGGGGCAGCTCCACTTCCTTGGCCACGCTCACGCCGTCCTTGGTGACGGAGGGGCTGCCGAAGGACTTCTGCACCACCACGTTGCGGCCCGTGGGGCCCATGGTCACGGCGACGGCCTGGGCGATCTGGTCCACGCCCCGCTTCAGCTCCGCCTGGGCGGCGGCCTTGAACTTCATCTGCTTCACGCTCATGGTTCGTTCCTTTCGGGGGTGCTCAGCCTTCGATCAGGCCCAGCAGCTCGTTCTCGCGCACGATGATGTGCTTCACGTTCTTGATCTCGATCTCGGTGCCGGCGTACTTGCCGAACACCACGGTGTCGCCCTTCTTCACGAGCGGCTCCTGCCGCTTGCCGTTGTCCATGAGCTTGCCGGGGCCGATGGCCACGACCTTGCCCTGCATGGGCTTCTCCTTGGCGCTCTCGGGAAGGAACAGGCCGCTGCTGGTCTTGGTCTCGGCGTCGAGCGGCTTGACGAGGATTCGGTCTTCGAGCGGACGGACGGTGGACATGGTCTTGGTCTCCTGTGTGTTTCGGGTGTTCGGGGGATGGATCAGTGGCCGTGCCCGTGGTGGTCGCCCGCGGGGGCCTCGTCCTTGGGCTTCGGGGCCTCGGTCACGATGCAGTCGGCGGTGAGCAGCAGGCCCGCCACACTGGCGGCGTTCTGCAGGGCGCAACGGTCGACCTTGGCCGGGGTGAGCACGCCGTGGTCGATCAGGTCGCCGTAGGTTCGGCTGAGGGCGTTGAAGCCGTCGCTTCCCTTCATGTCGGCCACCTTGCTGACCACCACGGAGCCCTTCTCGCCGGCGTTCTCGGCGATGGTCCGCAGAGGCACCGAGAGGGCTTCGATGACCGCGTCGAAGCCGAAGGCCATGTCGCCTTCCACGCCTCCGCGGGCCTTCTTCAGGGCCGGGATGCAGCGGATGAAGCTGGTGCCGCCGCCGGCGACCACGCCTTCGGCCACCGCGGCGCGGGTGGCGTGCAGCGCGTCCTCCACGCGGCCCTTCTTCTCCTTC
>CAIOTP010000324.1 GCA_903861235.1 uncultured bacterium
GATTGGGGTCGCCAGCCTTCGGATAGCGGCGCGGAGCGGCGCGCGTGCGAAGGCGGTCCCATCCGGTCGGAAGCTCGTAGGTGGGCACGCGCGACACGTCGAACACGTAGAAGCCGAGCCAGCGCCCGTCCGGGCTCCACCACATCGCGTCGTCCTGATCGAGTTCCTCGCCGTAGACCCAGTCGGCGGTGCCGTACAGGACTCCGGGCGCGTCGGTCGAGGGCGCGATCACGGGGGTCACGGTGCCGGTGGCGACCTCGACGAGACGGACGCCACCCTCGTGATGCTCGGCACGCCACGCGCCATCCGGGCTGGTCGCCCGCGTCCGCTGCTTCGCGCGGCCTGCCGGCGGGTCGATCGGGCCCGCCGGAGCCGGCGTCTCCTCCTTTTCGGGTGCGTCGCAGCCGACGGGCTCCCCGCCCTCGAGCGGGACCCGCAGCCAGTCGCCGCCGCGTCGGAAGATCAGCCCCTGAGGCGTCCACACGACCTCGCTCACCCGCGCGGGCGCCGTGGCTCCGAGAAGCACCCGCTGCAGGCCGGTCACCTGTTCCGCGTTGGGAAGGTCCTTGAAGCGGTCCGCCGCGTTCGCCTGCACCGACGCCGCCAGAAGGGCCGCGACCAGCGCGGCCGGACCCACGATGGACCAGCGGCCGGGACGCCTCATCCGACCTTCGCCGCCGCCTGGAAGCGGCGCATGCGATCGTCGATCTGCTTCGTGTCCAGCCGCGTCAGGCGATCGAGGCCGAACGACTCGATGGTGAAGCTGGCCATGACCGTGCCCCACGCCATGCCCTGCTGCACCGTCGCCAGGTCGCCCTTGCCGGTGCGCGCGACATGCGCCATCAGGCCGCCGGCGAAGGTGTCGCCGGCGCCGGTCGGATCCACCACCTGAGCGGCGTCCGCCGGGAAGGCGGGGATGGTGGCCACGCCGTCACGATGCGCCAGGATGGCTCCGTGCTCGCCCTTCTTCACCACCACGAAGCGCGGGCCCAGGTCCAGGATGGCTCGTCCGGCGCTGACGGCGTTGCGTGCCTCCGTCAGCTGCATGGCCTCCTGGTCGTTCAGCACCACGCCGTCGACCTTGCCCAGCAGCGTCAGCAGTTCGGGCCGCGCCACGTTGATCCACAGGTCCATGGTGTCGCACACCGCCAGCTCGCGGTCGGGGAACTGGCTCAGCAGGTCCATCTGCACCGCCGGATGCGTGTTGCCCAGGAAGACGAAGCGGCTGTCGCGATAGTCCGCCGGCACCTTGGGCGGCGCCTCCTCGAGCACGCCCAGTTCGGTGAAGAGCGTCTCCCGGCGGTTCATGTCGTCCAGATAGCGGCCACCCCAGGCGAAGGTGCGGCTGGCCGGCCGACGCTCCAGGCCCTTCAGGCAGACGCCCGTGAAGGACTCGAGCAGCCTGCCGTGCTCGGCCGGGAAATCGCCGCCCACGGCCCCCACCACGCGCACCGGCGTGAGATGGCTGGCCGCGGCCGCGAAGTAGCTGCAGCTCCCTCCCAGCACGCGTTCGGCGCTGCCCGTGGGTGCGTGAAGCGTGTCGATGCCGATGGTTCCGGTGACGATGAGGGCCATGCAAGCGAGTGTAACGCTGCAGGCGCGGTCCTCAGGCCGGTTCGCCGCGTTGCACCAAACCCTTGCTCCAGCCCAGACCGATGGCGACGCCGCACAACGAACCGGCAGCGGCGTCCGCAGGCATGGCCGAGAGGATGGGATTGAGCGAGCCGGCGGCGAAGGCCACGTCGAGTCCGCCACCCGGCGGCGTGGCGAGCACCAGCTGGGCCACTCCGATCGCCAGCACGGGTGCCGCGAACACCAGCACAGGCTGCTCGCGCGGGGCGATCAGGCGGGAACCCACCGCCACCGCCACCCCAGCCAGCGTGCAGGCGCCGATCGACTGTCCCTTGGAGGCCCCCACCAGCGTGAAGGCCAGCACCGCGGGGGCCACCACGCCGGCGGCCAGCGCCGTCAGGGCGCGCGGGCGCAGGATCGACTGGGTGAAGCTCTGGTCCGGGTCGATCCAGGGCACATCGGGCAGGGCGCCACCCACGCGGAAGGCCGACACCGAGGCGGCGGCCACGAAGATGCCCCACGCCAGGGTCTCGACCCCCAGCCAACGGAAGCCCTGGGCATGGAAGACGGCGTCGGCGACGGTGCCTCCCTGCATGGCGAAGGCCGCCACGCCACAGCCGATCGCGAAGAGCGTGACCGCCGCGTTCACCGGACGCGCGAGCGAGCAGGCGATGGCGACCGCGGCACCCAGGCACACCACCACCGCGATCGCCGCGACGGCCGGATGTGCGGCATCGAGCAGCGCCGGAGCGGCGCTCCCCGAGGAACCCACCGAGAATCGACTGGCCAGCAGCCCCAGCAGGCCGCAGGTCAGCACGCAGAGCGAGGTGAGGATGGTGCGAGGCCAGCCGCTGTCCATGCGCCGCATGATGGGGCCGCGCCGCCCGGGCCGCAAGCGGAGGCGCGGGAATTCGCCGCGCCGTACCCTTGGTCCCATGGCTCCAGGCGAACCTTGCGTGCTCGACGGCGGCCCGCTCTCGATCGAACTGGTGAGGTCCGTGGCGGTGGACGGACGCGCGGTCCGCGTGTCCGACGCCGCACGCCGGGGTGTGGAGGCCTCGCGCGCGGCGGTGGAACGCGTGGCCGCCGGCACGAAGGCGGTGTACGGCGTGAACACGGGCTTCGGCTCGCTGGCGCAGATGCGCGTGCCCCCCGAAGGCCTGCGTGATCTGCAGCGGAACCTGGTGCTTTCGCATGCCGCGGGCGTGGGCGAGCCCCTGCCCGCCGAGGTGGTCCGGGCCATGCTGCTGCTGCTGGCCGCCAGCCTGTGCCGCGGCCGCAGCGGCGTGCGCCTGGTGGTGGTGGAGCGGCTGATCGACCTGCTGAACCACGGCATCACCCCGGTGGTTCCCGAGCGAGGCAGCGTGGGCGCGAGCGGCGACCTGGCGCCCCTGGCCCATGCGTGCCTGGCGATGCTGGGCGAGGGCGAGGTGCTGGTGGACGGCCGCCGCATGCCTGCCGCCGAGGCCCTTCGTGGCCGCGGCCTGGAGCCCGTCGCCCTCGAGGCGAAGGAAGGGCTGGCGCTGCTCCACGGGACCCCCCTGATGGCGGCGCGCGGCGCGCTGGCCTTCGCGGCCATCGAACCGCTGCTGGAGGCCGCGGTGGGCGCCGCGGCCATGAGCGTGGACGCCTGCCTGGGGAGCGATGCACCGCTGGACGCGCGGCTGCACGCGGCACGACACCAGCCCGGGCAGGCCGCGGTGGCGGATCGCATGCGGGCGCTGCTGGCGGGCTCGCAGATCACGGCTTCGCACCGCGAAAACGATCCACGCGTTCAGGACCCCTACTCGCTCCGCTGCACGCCGCAGGTGCTCGGCGCGGCCATGGACCAGCTGAGGGCGCAGCGCGCGGTGATCGAGCGGGAGCTGGGTGCGGTGACCGACAATCCGTTGGTGGTGCCGGACGGCAAGGGAGGCTTCGACGTGGTGAGCGGAGGCAACTTCCACGGCATGCCGCTGGCGCTGGCCATGGACGCCGCCAAGATCGCGCTCTGCCATGTGGCGGGCGTGAGCGAGCGACGCACCTTCTGGGTGCTCTCGGGCCATGACCGCTTCAACCCCGTGAAGCCCTGTCTGGCCGCCTCGCCCGGCGTGGAGAGCGGCCTCATGATCGTGCAGTACGCCGCGGCGGCGTGCGTGAACGAGCTGCAGGCGCTGGCCCACCCCGCCAGCGTGGGCAACGTGGGCACCTGCGGCGGCATCGAGGACTACAACAGCTTCGGGCCGCTGTCGGGTTGGCAGCTGGACCGCGCCGTACGACTGACGCGGGAGGTGGTGGCGATCGAGCTGCTGGTCATGGCCCAGGCCATGGAGACGCACCGGCCCCTGCGGTCGGGCGAAGGCGTGGAGCGGCTGCACGCGGCGGTCCGGCGGCGGGTGGCCCCGCTCACGGGCGACCGCAGCCCTGCCGCCGACATGCAGGCTCTGGCCGTGGCGATCGCGGCCGGCGAATGCCGCGGCTGAATCCGCTCCGGGCCGGTTCGATCCGCACCCCTCGCTGCACTACAGTGGAAGGATGAGCCACGTCACCGAGACCGATCGCCTGGTCCGGGCCCCACGCGGAGCCCAGCGGACCTGCCGCACCTGGGCCGCCGAGGCCGCCATGCGGATGATCATGAACAACCTCGATCCCGAGGTGGCGGAGCGGCCGGGCGACCTGGTGGTGTACGGGGGCCGCGGTCGGGCGGCGCGCGACTGGGCGTGCTTCGACGCCATCGTGAAGACCCTTCAGGGACTGGCGGCCGACGAGACGCTCCTGGTGCAGAGCGGCAAGCCGGTGGGCGTGCTCAGGACGCACGAACGGGCGCCGAGGGTGCTCATCGCGAACTCGCTCCTGGTGCCGAAGTGGGCGACGCCGGAGTACTTCCGTGAGCTCGAGGACCTCGGCCTGATCATGTACGGCCAGATGACCGCCGGGTCATGGATTTATATTGGCACGCAGGGCATTTTGCAGGGCACGTACGAAACCCTAGGCTCGCTGGCCCACCAGCGCAGA
>CAIOTP010000325.1 GCA_903861235.1 uncultured bacterium
CGAACCGCCCGCCGAAGCCCGGACCACCGGTCTGACCTACGCGCAGGCCGGCGTGGACATGGAGGCGGGCGACCGGGTGGTGGACCTGATCAAGCCCGCTCTGCGTCGCACGCACGGACCGCGCGTCATGGGCCCCTATGGCGGCTTCGGTGCCATGTTCCGGCTGGACTTCAAGGAGCGCATCTTCCGGCGCAACTACAAGGACCCGATCCTGGTGGCCTGCACCGACGGCGTGGGCACCAAGGTGATGCTGGCCATCCAGATGGGCCGCCTGGACACCATCGGCATCGACTGCGTGGCCATGAACGTGAACGATCTGATCGTGCAGGGGGCCGAGCCGCTGTTCTTCCTGGACTATCTGGGCCTGAGCCGCATCCGTCCCGAGGAGACCGCGTCGATCATCCGCGGCGTGGCGAGCGGCTGCGAGATCGCGGGGTGCGCGCTGATCGGCGGCGAGTGCGCCGAGATGCCGGACATCTACAAGGCGGGCGACTTCGACATCGCCGGGTTCGCGGTGGGCGTGGTCGAGGCGAAGCGCACGGTCGATCCCGAGCGCGTGCGCAAGGGCGACCTCATCATCGGCCTTCCTTCGAGCGGCGTGCATTCCAACGGCTACGCGCTGGTGCGCCGCATCGTGAAGGAGGCGAAGCTCGACCTGTCGAGGCACTACGACGACGCGGGTCCGGGCACGCTGGGTGACCTGCTGCTCGAGCCCACCCGCATCTACGCGAAGGCCGTGCTGAAGGCACTGGGGGCGTACCGCCGCAAGCGGGCCATCCGTGGCATGGCCCACATCACCGGAAGCGGCCTGCCTGGCAACCTGCCCCGCGCGTTCGGGGAGCAGTTCGATGCGGTGGTGGATCGCTCGTCCTGGACCGTGCCGCCGCTGTTCCGCTTCCTGCAGGCGCACGGAGGCGTGGCGGAGGAGGAGATGTGGAACGTGTTCAACATGGGCGTGGGGTACTGCCTGATCGTGCACCCGGAGTTCGCCGAGGGCGTGATGAAGAAGCTGCGGAAGGCCGGCGAGCAGCCCTTCCTGATGGGCAGGATCGCCAAGGGCAGCGGGCAGGTGGTTTGGAAGTGATCAGTCCGCGCGCCAGCCGCGATCGCGCTTGATGCCGCTGTCGCGCTTCTTGCCTTCCAGCCGCCGCTCCCGGCTGCCGCGGGTGGCCTTGGTGGGCCTGCGCACCTTCGGCTGCACTTCGGCCTGACGCACGCTGGCCACCAGCTGGGCCACGCACGCCTCGCGATTCTGCAGCTGGCTGCGGTGCTCTCCACACTGGAAGGTGACCTGGTGCCCGGCCATGCGGTGCTGCATGAGGCCGAGCCACCGTGAGCGGGCCGACGGGTGAAGCCCGTGGACATCCGAGGGATCCACATGCAGCACGGCGCGGGTGGCCACCTTGTTCACGTTCTGCCCGCCCGGTCCACGGCTGGTGGTGAACTGCCAGTGCAGGTCGTCTGGATGGATCCAGGCGCGTCGTCCCAGCGCCACCGCGTTGGGCGAGCGAGCAGGTTCGGGGTTGGGCGTGTCCGGAGGCAGCACGGCGGCACGATACGCTGCAGGCACGATGGATCCAACCGCGACAGCGTTGATCATGGGTCTGCAGCAGGCGAAGCCGAGCGGTGAGGCACCGGCGACGGCCACGGGGAGCGCGGTCCGATCGCTCCTGGACCGGCCCACCAACGATCCGCTGATGCGGCTGGAGGGCGAGCCGGTCCGGCTGGACCTGACCGCCTCGGCGTGGCTGGCGCGGCTTCGCGGCCAGGCTTCGTTGGGCCCGGCCACGAACACGCGCCAGGAGTTGAACGAGGTCTGGGGCATGGATGCGCTCGAGGGCGCGTTCCAGGGGGACCTCTCGCTCCTGTGGAGGAACTGGACGCTCCGCTTCACCGGTTCGGAGTTCGGCACGGATGCCACGCAGGCGGCGACCGGTGCCGTGTCCTTCGGCTCGACCGCGTTCACGGCGGGGCAGCTCATGAGGAGCTCGTTCGACTTCTACAGCTGGGGTGTGGATGTTCAGAGCTGGCTGTGGCGTCCGCTCTCGAAGCAGCAGTTCCCGTGGGAGGCGCCCGTGGCCGAGGACCTGGGCGGCGACCTGCAGATCCTGGCGCTGGTGGGTGGCCGCGGCTTCGGCATCCGACAGCAGGAGCAGAACCTGACCACCGGCTCGAGCACCACCTACGACCAGGTCTTCGGCACCGTGATGGTGGGGGCGGGTTTCGACGCCATGGTGGACCTGAAGAACCGCGTGAGCTTCCTGGATCACCTGGAGTTCACCGTGACCGGCGCATGGGGTCCCATGTGGCCGGGCTCGCAGGGCAGCTTCTTCGAGGTCCGTGCCCAGCTGGTCGCGTGGCTCACGGGCAACGCCGGCGTGCTCTTCGGCTACCGATACACCGGCATGGACTTCACGCAGGGCGACTACTCCTTCGGCGGTGATGTGGCGGGCCTGATCGTGGGCGGCGAGCTGCGGTTCTAGGATCATCCGTGACCAAGCGGGCGAAGAGCTCGAGTCGGAAGCGGGGGGGCAAGTTCCGCCGCGCGCAGTGGCGCAGCGTGCTCTTCACGCGGACGGTGGACCGGCTGCTCAACGGCAAGCTTCGGGAGCGGCATCTGAGGCAGCCGATCGAGTTGCGCGAGATCGACCTGCCCGTGCCCAACTGGCCGCGCGGCCTCGAGGGACTGCGGGTGGGACACCTGAGCGACCTGCACCTGGGCCACCTGATGCCCATGGACCGCGCGGTCGAGCTGGTGGAGCGGCTCGGCTCCGCCAAGCCGGATGTGCTGGCGTGCACCGGCGACGTGGTGGATCTGGAGTGGCAGGGGTGCGAGCCGCTGCTGCAGGCCATGGGTGCCATGCGTGCACCCATGGGCCGCTACCTGGTGCTGGGCAACCACGATCACCTGGACGATCCCGACGCGCTGACCGAGGCGGCGCGCGACCGTGGGCTGGTGGTGCTCACGGGCGGCGTGCACACCCGCCGCCGCGCCGGCCACGAGTTCCGCGTGGCGGGCATCGACTGGCATGGCACGCCGAGGGAGCTCTCGCGGCAGGTGCACGGGATCGCGCACGAAAGGCCGCACCTGCTGCTGGCCCACAACCCCAAGGCGTTCCCGGCGGCCGCACGGCTCGGCATTCCAGTGACGCTGGCCGGCCACACGCACGGCGGCCAGATCGCGCTGCGGAACCGGCCGAGGGCGAACCTCTCGCTGCTGCATCGCCACTCGAGCGGTCTCTACAGCCGTGGCGGGAGCAGGCTGTTCGTGAACGTGGGTGCCGGCTCGTGGTTCCCGCTGCGGCGGAACGTGCCGGCCGAGATCGTCATGCTGACGCTTCGGCGGGCCTGACCCGCGGGCTCAGGCCATGGAGCGGAGAAGGTCCCACGCGGCCATGACATGCTCGCGTCGAGTGAGGGTGCCGCCGACCGCCATCCGGATGGCCATGCGTCCGTTCACCCGGGCGTGAGTCAGGAAGACCCGGCCGGTGGCGTTCACGCGATCCAGCAGCGCGGTGGTGGCCTGGTCGCCGTCGCGGAGGGCCAGGCAGGCCAGGCCCAGGTTGGGTGGAAGCAGCAGTTCGAATCGAGGGTCGGTCCGCACCTGTCCGGCGAATTCCGACGTCCATGCGACATGGCCACGGATGTGTGCTCGGATGGCCTCGGCGCCGAGCATGCGCAGCGTCATCCAGAGCTTGAGTGCCCGGAACCTCCGCCCCAGCGGCACCTGCCAGTCCCGGTAGTCGATCACCTGGCCGCTCTCGGTGGCGGCGTTGCGGAGGTACTCCGGCAGCACCGAGAGCGCACGCACCAGCGGCCGGCGGTCGCGCACCCAGAACGCGTGGCAGTCGAAGTTGACCAGCATCCACTTGTGCGGGTTGAAGCCCCAGCTGTCGGCCTGCTCCGCGCCCGCCACGATCGGGCCGCGCAACTCCGGGCAGATGGCGGCGGCGCCGGCCCATGCCGCGTCGACATGCAGCCATGCACCGTGCGCCGTGGCGTGCGCCGCGATCCGCTCGACCGGATCGAC
>CAIOTP010000326.1 GCA_903861235.1 uncultured bacterium
CAACAGGCCACCGAGGCCTACTACCGGCGCCTCGCCGAGGAGCGAAAGCCATGATCCTCACCTGCCTGCTCACGGGGGTGCTCCTGATTCAGGGTGCAACCCCCGCTCCCACGACACCTCCCACCCCCGCCATTCCGGCGGGAGAGGCCGAACCCGCACGCCCGGCGGCTGCGGGAGACAGCGCACAGAACAGTCCCTCCGTCTCGGAGATGACCCCGGAGAGTCACGAAGCGACCCGAAGAGCCCTTCGCTATCTGGCGGGTCTTCAGAACGAGGACGGCTCCTTCGGCCAGGGGCGATTCGCCCGTCATGTGGCCATCACATCACTGTGCGGGCTGGCCTTCATGGCCGACGGCAACCTGCCGGGCCGAGGACCCTACGGCGAGAAGGTCCGGAAGGCGCTCGACTTCGTGCTTCGCAACGCCACGGAGACCGGCCTGCTGGTGGCGGAGAACGGACATGGTCCCATGTACGGCCATGGATTCGCCACGCTCTTCCTGGGCGAGATCTACGGCATGGGATCGGAGGATCCGCGTGTCCGCGACGCTCTCGTCCGGGCCGTGGAGCTGATCGTGAACAGTCAGAACGAGGAGGGTGGCTGGCGATACAACCCGGTTCCCTACGACGCCGATGTCAGCGTGACCATCTGCCAGGTCATGGCCCTGCGCAGCGCTCGCAACGCGGGGATCAAGGTGCCCAAGGAGACCATCGATCGGGCGGTCACCTATGTACGCAACTGCCAGAACGGTGACGGCGGTTTCCGATACATGAGCACCAACGGTGCCAGTGCGTGGCCACGCACCGCGGCGGGCGTGGCCACCCTCTTTTACGCCGGCGTGTACAGCGACAACTCCATCGATCGTGGTCTGGACTACCTGCAGGCGCAGGCCGCTCCGACTGGGGTGGGTCCCGCATCCGAGGCGCACTACTTCTACGGACACTACTACGCCATCCAGAGCATGTACCTGGCTGGAGGCGATTGGTGGAGCTCCTGGTGGCCACGCATCCGAGACGAACTCATCGCCACCCAGAACGAGCAAGGCGGGTGGACCGACTATCAGGCGGGTCCCGCCTACGGCGCCGCCATGGGGCTCATCGTGCTGCAGATGCCCAAGCGTTATCTGCCGATCTTCCAGAAGTGATGTGGCGATCCGCGATCACACTCCTTCTGGCGGTCTCGGCCATGGCGGGCGAGCCCGTGGTGCATGTGGTCGACGCTCAGGGTGAAACCAGTCAGCCTGATTCGGCCTCCATCGAACAGATCACCGATCAGGCGTGGCCGGCATGGCGTGGATTCTGGGTCGAAGGCGAGATGATTCCCTCGGATCCCACCAACAGCGCGTGGCGGCTGCTCGATGGTCAGTGCGTCATGGGCGGTTTCGCGGTCGACGAAGGCCGACTCGGCTGGCGATCCGAACTCCTGGGTGTGCTGCAGATGGATCTCGAGCGCACGCGATCGATCGGATCTCCGACGGCGGTCACGCCTGAATCGACCGCTTCGGATCAGCTCTTCATGGTCAATGGAGACCGGGTGGAGGGTTTCATCACCGCGTTCGATCCCGACAAGGGCATCGGCATGGAGCGCAAGCGGGTGGCTGGCGCCGAGCCGGAGGTCTCCTGGCATCCCTTCGGCAGCGTGACGCTTGTGCAGCTTTCAGGCCGGGAGGAACAGGGATCCGGATGGCGATTCTGGTTGCGGGACGGTTCGGTCGTGGATGTGGCCGGCTGGAGCCGGGATCGCGCCGTCCTTCGTCTGGACTCGCCAAGACTCCCTGGTGCAGCCCGCGGCATTTCATTGCCCTGGTCCATGGTGCGAGGCATCCGTCCGCCCCAGGGTGGCGTGCATCCCCTGGCCGTTCAGGCATGGTCCGCGCATGATGGCGAGGCGCGTGGAAGGTTGGTTCCTGCCGAGACGCGCGTGATGAACGAGAACGCCCCCCTGGGACTTCGCCTGATCGAGTTGGCCGGGCCAGGTCGCTTCGTCTGCTCGTTGCCGGCCAGCGTCTCCCGCATGCACATGGTCGTGGAGCTGCCCGCTCGCCTGAGGGACAGCGGCGGATGCACCGTCGCGCTTCGAGTCGGTGCGAGCGAGCGGGCCCGAGCCACTCTGGACGCCGATCATCCACGGGTCGAGTGGAATGAATCCGCCGATGCCGGTTCGATCGAGGTCGATGTCCAGGCAGGTCCAGGCGGCGCCCTCGGCAGCACCCTGATCCTGAGGGAAGCCTGGACCATGCCGCTCAAGGCACCAGGGGCCACCAACGTGCCCTCCACCACCGCTCCATCCACGCCCGACCCTTCGCCAGGTCCAGGCTGAATCGGATCGCACCATCCCGACAAGTCACGCCACGCACGCTGCCTTCAAGAGCGTCGCCCAGACGGTCCAGATCGAATCTGCGGCTTCCCGTGCTCTGCATGACATGTGAAGGACGCACCTGGCGGCACAGTTCGGCCGTCGCCGGCCTCCAGCCCCCGTGATGCGGCAGCTCCATCACCCATGGTCCCTGGATGTCCTTCCGGTTCAGCAGGCGAGCGATGGCTTCATCCTGTGCATCACCCAGCAGCAACGCCAGGGGTCGCGCCTCTTCGGGGCGTGAAATCCTGAAGCAGAGGCTGCCGTCATTGACTGCACGGGGGAGAAATCCGGAGGGTGGATGCAGCGCCGTCCAGGTCAAGCCCGCCTGTCGGCAGGTGAATCCCTCGGTCACCCAGTCGACCGGCGTGGCTCTTTCCCGGAGCCAGGCCATCAGGACGCCCGCTGCGCTCTCCGGATCGGCCGATCGCCAGGCCTCGCCGACCATCACCCGCTCCACATGCAGCGCCGACACCACCTCGGGCACCGCGGAGAAGTGATCCAGGTGAGGGTGACTCAGGATGATCGCCTGGATCCGGTCGACACCCATGGCGCGGAGCGCCGGGACCACCACACGCGAGCCCGCCGCATCCATGGAGATCGAACCGGCATCGAACAGCACGCTCGCGCCTCCGGACTGGATCAGGTGCACACTGCCATCACCGATCGCCAGACAAGTCCATCGAAAGATCCCGTGCTCGTGGTCCGGGCCGATGGTGGTGCCTTTCGGTGCACACCACGGCCAAGCAAGCGGCAGCGAGGCGCACACGAGAATCATTCGGACCCCACCCGAGGTGGCGCACTTCCACAGGACCATCAACATCGTCAGGGCCAGGACCGCCCACCACCAGGGCACGCTCCCAAGCTCCAGGCGGCATCCAGGAAGTCGGGCTGAACACTCCACCATCCAGAGGAAGAGCCAGCCTTGCGCCCAGAGCAGATGACCCATCGCATGGTCGATCCACGGAAGCCATCCCAGGCATGCGGTGACGGAGGCCGTCACGGTCAGGGAGGCTGCCAGAGGACCGAGGGCCGTGCTGGTCAGGGCGCACCAGGGACTTGCCGTGCCGAACCAGGCCATCGTGATCGGTGTGGAGACCATCCAGGCGGCCACGCTGGCCGCCAATGCCACTCGGACGCCACGCAGAGGTGGCATGCCCAGCCGCGTCAGGACCCGCTCCACCGGCCCGCTTCCGTGCCGAAGCGCCAGCACGGCTGCGTAGCTGAGCTGGAATCCAGGATTCCAGGCCATCCATGGATCAAGGATCAGGGTTCCTGTGGCCGCCGCAGCCAGAACACCATCCGCCCTCCAGCCGCGCGCCAAGGCCAGGCTGGTCCCCGCCATCACACCCGCCACCCCGGCACGGAGCACGGAAACCTCCACATCGACGGCGGCCATGAACAGCAGACCCAGACCAGCCAGGCACCAACCACGCATCGAACCAGGCACCCCGCCAAGCTCCATGCACACCACGGCCGCCGCAAAGAGCACGGCCACATTGAAGCCACTGATGGCCAGGAAGTGACTCAGTCCCGTCGACGCGAAGGTGGTCCGAAGGGTGGCGTAGCCCAACCGCTCCCGACCCGAGGTCATGGCCACCACCAGGGTGGCCACACGATCCCGGCCTTCCATGGGCATGCCCTGGACGATGTTCCGGTCCACAGCGGACTGGAGCTGGTGCCGCAGCCGGCACCACCATGCCGCCGGCTCCACCACCGAAGGCAACACTTCCATCCGAAGCGATCCCACCATGCCTTGCCGCCATGCGAAGATCGTGGCGTCCAGCTGACCCGGGTTGGACGCTGCCTGTGGTGCCGTCAACCAGCCTGTGCATTCAAGCAGGTCTCCTGCCTGAAAATGATCGGCAGACGCCAGGGTTCGCAGCATGATCACGCCTGACGCCGGAACGGCGCCACCCCCCTCCCGCCATTCGACCAGTCGCGCCCGAGCCCGCCACGAAGGCTGCGCAGCATCCACCTGAAATCGGTCCAGGAGATCCCGGTCCTCCGGATCGGCGGGGCGGAACGGCTCGAGCAGCGTGGCCCGGCACCGCACCAGCATGGATTCCATGGGTGGCAGTCCGATGGCGGCGGTCTGGGACTGTCGCTGCACCTGCATCCCGGCCGAGATGAAGCCGATCACCAGTGGCAGTGTCATGGCCATGACATGACCCCAGCCGCCCACCTGTCGAAGGCACCAGGCCCCTCCAGCCAGCACCATGCCCACGACCAGAAGCACATCCACCATCAGGTCGATGGAGGCGTGCGGCGGCATGGCCAGCCCCATGCAGGTGCCGGCCATCAGCAGGATGGCGGCCCACAAGCCCGTGCCCGCGTCGTGCATGGCCCCAGCATGGCCCCGACGGGTCGGTCCTCCCGGACTTGATCCCCTTTTTCAGGCAGCCAGAAGGCTCTGCAGCAGGTTCATCACCCTTCGGCCATCGAGCAGGTCACGGGCCAGGCCTGCCGCATCCCGCCAGGAAAGGCGGTGACCTCCCACCACAAGCGCCAGGGCGGCGTTCATGATCAACATGTCTCTTCGGCCACCGGCGGCACGACCCTCCAGCAGGTCCTGGGCGATCGCCACCGCTTCCTGAAGCGATCGTGCAGGCGCGGGTGACGTGCCGTGCAGCTGGATGCCGAACATGCCCGGTTCGAGCGTGCCTTCATCGACCACGCTGCCTCGGTCCACATGCACGAACTTGGTCGGAGCACACACACTGGCCTCGTCCAGACCATCCTCCGCGTGGAGCACCATGCCGTGCACGCAGCCGCGGCGCGCCAGCGTCTGCGCCACCGGCTGCATCAGCCTGGCGTCCCACACACCCACCACCTGTCGCATGGCGCTGGCTGGATTGCACAGGGGACCGATCACGTTGAAGAGCGTGGGCACCGACATGCGTCGACGCACGCCTGCGGCGTGGGCCGCACCCGGATGGTGCCGAACCGCCATGCAGAAGCAGAACCCCAGCTGATCGAGCATGCGGGCCTGGATCTCCGGCTCGGCCTCCATGGGAAAGCCCAGGGCCGCGATCGTCTCCGCGCTTCCAAAGCCGGTGCGCGAACGATTGCCATGCTTGGCCACCGGACAACCCGACGCCGCAGCCACCAGTCCGGCCAACGTGCTGGCGTTGAAGACCTTCGGCGCTCCTCCGGTTCCGCAGGTGTCCAGGATCCGTTCAGGCTGAGTCTGGACCGGCACCATCCGCGCCCGGGCCAGAAAGGCCTGCATGCACCCGAAAAGTTCGTCGGCGGTCGGTGGGCGAAGCGAGAGCGCGCCCAGCCACCGGGCGAGCATCGGCTCCTCCACACGGCCATCCAGCACCAGACCCATGGCCGCCTCGGCTTCGTGGGCGGAGTGCACCTGGCCCCCCTCGGCCGCGGCCACGAACGGCGAGAAGTCGTCAGGCGCGGCGTTCACTTGGCGTACACCGTGAGCAGGCGCTGCACCTTCACCTGGTCTGGATTGATCTGGAGAGACTTGCGGAAGGCCGCCCGGGCCTGCTCCGCGAGCGATTCGTCCTGCTTCTGTCCCTGCAGCCACTCGTTGAGCAGGTTCACACCGACGCCGTTCCAGGCCGGCCAGTGCCTCCCGTCCACCCGCACGGCCTCGCGATAGCTCTCCAGACTGCGGCTGAAGTCGCCAAGCCGGAAGTAGGCCCATCCCAGCCGCTCCCAGCTGCTGGCGGTCGGCGCCACACGCACCAGCAGGTTGGCGGCGTTCACCGCCTCGCGATATCGCCTGCCCTGGGCGTACGCGTTCAGCAGATTCATGAGCAGCTGAGGCGTGGGCTCCATGAGCTCCGCCGCCATCTCGTACTGGGTGATCGCGTCCGCGGCGCGAGACGCTCGCTCGTAGGCCACGCCAAGGTTGATCCGGGCCGGGCCGGAGTCCGGCTGGATCTTCACGGCCTTCTCGGCGTAGGTGATGGCACTGTCCGGCTGGTCGAGCTGCAGGTACGCCGTCGCCATGTTCAGGTTGGCGTCGAAGTCGTCCGGCTTGATCAGCAGTGCACGGTGGTAGCTGCGGATGGCGTCCAGAAGACGGCTGAGCACCTGCAGCGCCTTGCCACGACCGAAATGGGCTTCGAAGTTCTGGCCGTCCAGTCCGACCGCGTTCGCGTAGGCCGACTCCGCCTGCTCCCACTGCCGAAGGTCGGTGTGCACATCCCCCACACCCACCCACGCATCAGGCAGCTTGGGATTCTCCCGGAGCACCTCCTCGAAGATCGCCAGGGCCTGGTCGTAGTCGCCACGCTCCAGGCGCGATCGCGCCTTGGTGAGCGAGGCCTCCTCGGCGGGGCTGGGGCGCGCGGGCCCGCCGTCCGCCGGCGCCATGGGCATGGGTTGCTCGCCGCGGATCTGCTCCAGCGTCCGCGCCTTGCACGCGGAAAGCAGCGGCAGAAGCACCATCGCGAGCAAGGCGGCCACCCGGCCGATCCTCCTGGTCGTGGTGGTCACCATCCTTCTCAGGCGTTCGGCATTCTCACGATCCCAGGAGCGGCCCCGGAACGATCCCTCCTTCGGGGTCTCCAGGATCATGGGCACACGGCCCCAGGCACGCCGCTTCAGGATGGCGGCGAAGGCCGATCGACCACACGAACCTTCGCCGATGTGGGCATGGCGGTCCTTTCGGCTTCCACAGGCGCCCACGGAGTCGTTCATGTGGAAGACCAGGACCCGTCGTTCTCCCATTTCACGTGCCATGGTCCGCACCACGCCCTGCGCGGCCAGAGGCGTGTCCATGCGATACCCCGCCGCCACGGCATGGCAGGTGTCGATGCAGTAGCCGATCCGCTCCGGATGCCGAACCATCTCGCGGATCATGGCCAGATGGCGGAAGGTGTAGCCCAGGGTGGTTCCGGCACCGACCGTGTTCTCCAGACAGGTGATCACCCGGTATCCGGGCAGGTCATCATGCAGACTGTCCAGGCTCCGGGCGATCCGCCGAAGGCCGTCGAGCTCGTCGTTCGAGGGGGCGCGATCCAGGTCGTTGGTCTCGCGCGGGGAGCGTGGTGTGCCCAGATGCGCGCCCGGATGCATCACGCAGAGGCGGATGCCAAGTCGTTCACAACGTTCCAGTTCGCTTCGTTGAAGTCGGATCGATCGGGCGCATCCGGACTTCGTGGGATGGGCCAGGTTGACCAGGTAGCTGTTGTGGCTGACCACACGATGATCCTCAGGATCCGCCCAACCAGCCTCCTTCAGGGCGGCGAACCACTCGCGGATCTCCTCGGGGCCGGGTTCCTTCGGCTTCCACTGCCGCTGATTGGCGGTGAACACCTGCACACAGTCCAGCCCCAGAGCGACCGCCTCACGGACCGCATGTGCGGGTCCTCCGGCGGCGCTGCAGTGGCTTCCGATGCGAGGCATTCACGGTCCCCGGCTGTCGAGCGCCTTGGCCGCCGCCACGATCCGCTCGGCCGTCCGAACGGCCGCAAAGCCGGCTTCTGCATCGACGAAGGGCTTGCGGCCTGAACGGATCGCGTCCAGGAAGTCCTCCAACTGCAGCTTCAGCGGCTCTCCCACATCCACCTTCAGGGGCTCCATGGAGACCAGGTCGAGCCAGTTCATGGAGCTCAGATCCTTGCCGGCCTTGAGCTGGCCGCGGATCTCGTCCATGCGGGCGTCGTTGGCGGTGCGGCGAACCACGCTGCCCTTCCGCTCCTGGAAGTCGGCGCTCACGTAGGCCTCGGGCGAGATGAGACGCATCTTGCGTTCGGTCTTCATGGCCAGGCGGCTCGCCGTCACGTTGGCCACGCATCGGTGACCATGACGATCCGGCGGGAAGGTGAGCCGGGCGTTGCAGACATCCTCGCTGTCCCCGAGCACGCTCACTGCGCTGGCGTCCACACGTTCGGGTTCGCGCTCCATGAGCATGAGCAGCACGTCGATGTCGTGGATCATCATGTCCAGCACCACACCCACGTCGACGCTTCGGAAGGTCATGGGACTGATGCGGTCCACCTCCACGAAGCGTGGCATGCCGATGCCCAGCTGCCGGATGGCCACCATGACGGGGTCGTAACGCACCACATGACCCACCTGCAACAGGGCACCACTTCGGGCGGCGGCATCGGCGATCGCCCGAGCCTCCTCCACGCTGGGGGCCAAGGGCTTCTCGATCAGGCAGTGAACGCCCTTGGCGAGCAACCTTTCCGCCGCCGCACGGTGGTGCACGGTGGGCGTGGCGATCACCACCACATCCACGCCGGCTTCGATCAGGGCGTCCACCTCGGCATGACCCTTGCCACCGTATTTCTCCGTCATCTCGGCGCGGCGATCGGCGTCACGGTCCACCACACCGACCAGCTCGAGGCCCTCGATCTGGGTGCCCAGTCGGACATGGTGACGACCCATCCGCCCGGTGCCGATCACGCCATAACGCAGGGTGCCTGTGGCCGACTTCATCCCCGAAGGATAGTCGGCGGGGTCATTCGGGCGTGAAGTAGCGGTCCCGTTCCCGCTCCACCCGGCGCTGATCGCGCGCCATCGTCTCGTGGGCGATCGTCAGACTGTGGGCCATGAGCCAGAACAGCATCCAGGCCAGAACCGTTCCGATGACCAGTCCCAGGTTCGAGAACACCAGCAGCCGCTCCAGCACGCTCTTGCCGGTGGGGGCCGAAGAAAGCGTTTCCAGGATGTCGCCAAGAAAGTGGAAGAAGTGCTGTCGCGATGACCCCGACCCTGCGCCTTTCCCCGAGGCCCGGCCGATGCCGACGGTGAGCGAAAGCGCCAGGCCGACCGACCAGACCCATGTCCAGATCTTCGCGATCCGAAGGAGGAGCGGCTCGCGCAGATACTCGGCGATTCGACCCAGATGCCGCAGTGTCAGGATCCAGGGCAACTGGGCTGCGATCCCCAACATGCAGGCGATCGCCATCCACAGGTCCGGCGGGTTCATGGGAGTGGTTCCCGCCGTCCCGGATGTGGGTGCAGCCGCCGTCAGGGGCGTCTGTGCGGTTGCTGGTTGCGGGGGGTTCGCGATCGCCACCACCACACAGAGGGCGTAGGCGACCCACACCAGTTGCCACACCGGCAGCATGGACCGCCACGAGGCGCCGGAGTTCAGACCAAGCAAGCCCGCGTCGCGAGTGTCGATGGGCCTTGACCAGAGGAGGCACGCCAGCGGAGCCGCCAACGCCATGGGCAGCATGGCCCAACGGGGGTCCCACTGCACACCGATCTCCAGCCAGTTCAGAAGCGACGGATTCAAGGCGTGCCCACCCAGGAAGCCCACGGTCAGGATCAGGGCGGCCATCAGGGTCCGCACGAAGATGGGCAGGACCACGTCGGGTCCCTCCAGGTGAAGTTCGCCCTCCACCCAGCGTTCTCGTCGCACCACGGCATGCCCGCACTCCGGGCATCTTTGTGGTGCAGGCATGCCCACGAGCAGGTAGCCGCACTTGACGCACCGTGGCTTGCCGTCGCTCATGCGGGCACGGTGCTCCGATGGTGCTGGCCCGTCCGCACCAGATCCACCGCCCGCCTGAACATGCGAAGCCCCAGGGGTTCGCCGCGCACGCTTTCCGGCCCAAGTCGCGTCCACCAGGGATGCTGTGTCCACCGTGTGAAGCGTTCGGGATGGGGCATGAGGCCCAGGACACGCCCTGAAGGGTCGCAGATGCCGGCGACGGCGCCCATGCTGCCGTTGAAGTTGTCCCGGGCGTCGTATCGCAGGGCGACCTGACCTTGCCTCTCCAGACGTGCGAGCGTGGCCGCGTCGGTCTCGAAGCGCCCTTCGCCGTGGGCGCTTGGCATTCGGTCCGCCTCGGGATCCAGCGTCAGTCCAGCGGTCCAGATGCACCGCGTGTCGGCGGGAACCTCCACACGAGTCCACACGTCCCTGAATCTGGCCAGGCGGTTGGGGCAGAGCGCCACGGTCGGTGCGGGGGCGCGAGCAGGCCACCTTCCCGCGTCGGCGCCCGGCAGCAGCCCTGCCTGCACCGCGATCTGGAATCCGTTGCAGGGGCAGATCATGGGCGTGCCTCGTTCCACGGCGGCGGCCAGTGCGGGATACACCGCCTCGCGCATGAGCACGGCCATCACGCGTCCGGCCGCCACATCGTCGCCGTAACTGAAGCCACCCGGCAGACCGATCAACGCGAAGCGGTCGATAAGCCCCGGGGTGCGACGGATCCGCTCCAAGAGCACCAGTTCCGGCTCCGCTCCCGCGGCCGCGAAGGCCTGCGCCAATTCGGCGTCGCAGTTGATGCCGGGTGCCGTGATCACCAGCGCCTTGGGTCGCTCACCCATCACCAACCCTCCTCGCCCGAGTTCCAGTCCGTTCGAAGATCATCCAGTGCCAGCGTCTCCCCCGCCACGGCAAGGTGCCCACTGTCCTCGAACCGGCCGATGACCGCGTGCGGCAACGAGCCCAGCGACCGCTGCAGTTCAGCAAGCCTCGAGGGGGCCACTTCGATCAGGTACCGCGAAGGATCCTCGGCGAAGGCGCGCTGCCACGCATCCATGGTCCCGGTGGTCGGCATGGCATGCAGGTCAAGTCGAAGTCCGATTCCGCCGGCGAAGGCCATCTCGGCTGCGGCCACCAGGACTCCACCCTCGCTGCAGTCGTGGGCGCTTCGCACCAGGCCGGCACGAATGGCACCGG
This sequence comes from uncultured bacterium, assembly GCA_903861235.1. Lineage (GTDB taxonomy): Bacteria > Planctomycetota > Phycisphaerae > Phycisphaerales > SM1A02 > SYAC01. Next base: position 10,965 of record CAIOTP010000326.1, read on the forward strand.
CCACGGCCCTCGCGGCGGCCGGACCGGCCTTCAGGTCCACTTGCGGCAGATCGTCCGGTCCATCGATCACACCCACCTGACGGGCGTGCGAACCGCCCATGCGCCCATGGGTCATGCCCACGATCACCAGAAGGTTGCCGGCGGCCTTCGCATCCATGGTCACGCAGCGGGACACGTCCGGGACCATGCCCAGCCCCGAGATCAGCAGCGTGGGCGGGATCTGGATGGTCCGACCATCCTCGGTGGTGAACTGGTTGTTGAGCGAATCCTTGCCGCTGATGAAGGGCGTGCGGTAGGCCAGCGCCGCATCCAGACAGGCTTCCGAAGCCCTCACCAGGCTCCCCATGTTCCGCGGGTCCTTGCAGCTGGGCCAGCAGAAGTTGTCCAGGATGGCGATACGGTCCGGATCGGCACCCACGCAGACCAGATTGCGCACGCACTCGTCCACGGCGGCAAGCCCCATCCAGTACGGATCCGAGGCCAGACCGGTGGCCAGACCATTGCCCACGGCCACGCCACGGGTGCTGTCCGCCACAGGTCGGATCACCGCGGCATCTCCCGGTCCGGCGTGCGGACCAGCGAGCGGCTTGATCACGCTTGTGCCCTGAACTTCGTGGTCGTACTGCCGCACGATCCAGGCCTTGCTGGCCACATTCGGATGCCGAAGCAGCCTTCGAAGGGCCTGACCGAGCGTGGTCGGTCGATCGATTCCGGCAGGGGCGGGCTGCTGGGCCGCGGACCAGGCTGGATCCCACACCGCCTCGCGGGTGGGCGTGGGCAGGGCCTCGTCCAGGAATCGCGTGGAGATCCTTCCCATCTCCTCGCCATGCCAGAGCAGGATCAGGTCGCGGTCGGGCGTGCCGAAGGTGCCCAGGTCGCACCATTCCACCTGGTGGTCCTGGCACACCCGGGCCAGGGCCTTCAGTCGCTCGGCCGGAACTGCAAGCACCATGCGCTCCTGCGCCTCGCTGATCCAGACTTCGGTCGGACTCAGGCCCGCGTACTTCAGCGGCGCGCGGTCCAGATGCACCGTGGCACCCAGCTTCGCTCCCATCTCCCCCACCGCACTGGAGAAGCCGCCGGCACCACAGTCGGTCACGGCGTGGAAGAGCGGTCCGCCCGTCGCGTCGCGTGCGGCCAGCAGCGCATCGAGCGTCTTCTTCTGGGTGATGGCGTTGCCGATCTGCACCGCGTGGCTGAACTCGTCGGCGTGCGTGTCCGTGAGTTCGGCGCTGCTGAAGGTGGCGCCATGGATGCCGTCTCGGCCCGTGCGGCCGCCCATGACCACGATGTGGTCACCGGACTCCGCCCGGCCGCGGATCAGGTCGCGAGGCATGATGCCGACCACGCCGCAGTACACCAGCGGATTGCCGACATAGCGAGGATCGAACCAGACGGTCCCGTTCAAGGTGGGAATGCCCATCCGGTTGCCGTAGTCGCGCACCCCAGCCACCACCTGGCGAAGGATGCGTCCCGGCGGCAGGCACCCCTTGGGGACCCGCATGCCGGCGGGCGCCACACAGAAGATGTCCGTGGCGGCGATCGGCTTGGCCACCAGACCCGTGCCCATCACGTCCCGGATGCAGCCACCGGCCCCGGTGGCCGCGCCGCCGTAGGGTTCGAGCGCACTGGGATGGTTGTGGGTCTCCACCTTCATGCAGATCGCATGGCGATCGTCGAAGGCGATCACGCCGGCGTTGTCCACGAAGACGCTCAGGCACCAGTCGACGGAGGATGGACTTCCCGGCTCCATCAGGCGGTGGGTGGCGGCCGCCACGGTCCGCTTGAGCAGGTTCTCCACCACCAGCGCACCATCCTCGGTCGCATGTCCGTCCAGCCTGCCGCCACGATCGAGCAGGGTGGGAGAACCCGGCGCCAATCCGGCCTCGCGGTAGCGCACGCGGCTCTTCAGCGTCTTGTGCACGCAGTGCTCGCTCCAGGTCTGGGCGATCGTCTCCAGTTCGATCTCCCGGGGCTCGCAGCCTCGGCGGCGGTACTCGGCCTGGATGGCCTGCATCTCCTCCAGGCTCAGGAAGAGATGAGCCTCGCGGCTCAGCCGTTCCAACGCCGGGTTGTCCAGACTGCAGACAGGCACCCGGCGAACCGTCGACGCGTGCGGCTTGGCCATGGGAAAGCCGTCGGGGCACCAGGGCTCCCTGTGCACGGCGTGGATCACCGGGTTGGCGAGCAGGCGGCGGGCCAACGCGTCCGCCGCCGAGTCGTCGACGCCCTCCAGGTCCCACCGCTCACCGGTGAGCACCCGAACCGCGGCACCCGTGAGCTCCTGAATGGCAGCCTCCACGCTTTCGGCCGCAGGATCGGCGACACCGGGAAGGGGAAGAACCTCCACCACGCGCCCCCGGGCCGGCGCCGCCCCGTGATGGGCCACCTGCGTGACCGGATCGCACAGCAGTTCACGCGTCACACGGTCGATCGCGGACCGGTCCAGATCGCCCTCGATCAGGTAGACCGCAGCTCCGTGAACGCGGGACGGAGCCTGAAGGTCGGGATCCGTCGACGCCATGGCCACGACGGACTGGCCGCGGACATCGATCCCCTGAGGCGCCGGACGCACCTCGATCCTGTGCACCGAAGGCATGCGCGGAGGATAACGGTGTCCCGAAACCCCTCCAGTTCAGGAATTCGGCTCAGAACATGAGCTGGAGCTGAGTCCGCATCACGAACTGGTCGCTGGCACTGATCCGCCAACCCGCGGGCAGGTTCTGCCACGAGTAGTTCACGTTGGTGATGGCGTATCCGAAGTCGATCGTCCACTTCAGATCCTGGCCGTCGATGTACCAGTTGAGACCCGTGGTGACCACGTTGTACGGATTCTGGAACTGCACACCGCTGGCGGGCGCTCCCAGGGCGTCGATGCCGGTCACATCTCCGAATTCGATGTAGCCGTACTCGTAACGCGTGTACCACTCCCACTTGGGAGCGATGTAGATCGCTGGCTGGATCGTGAAGCCGTAGGCGAACGTGTTGCTGGCGTTCGGATTCACCGGTGAAGGCGTGTTGAAGGCGTTGAAGTAGGTGGTGTTGGAATCGATGTAGTTCCAGAAGGCCGAGGCGAAGATGCTCGCGCCACCCAGGTTCCACTGCACATCTCCCGTGACCGAGTCCACGTAGTTCTCCGGAAGACCTTCGCTGCCGTTGGTGGAGACGCTCTCGTTGGGCGAGGTGCCCTGGGTGTGGAAGGCCAGCCCCAGCAGCAGGCCCTGCTGCTCGCCCATGGGGCTGGTGAAGCTGTTGAAGTCGCGCCAGGAACCGTAAGGCTTCCACTCCAGGCGGGTGGTGATGCTGTAGCTCGAGCTCTGCACCCACCATGGCTGGTTCAGGGAGCTGTTCGACGACAGCTTGAGTTCCGTGCCCGCAAAGTTCGCCGAACCACCACTGTCGACGGACAGGTTCCACCGCATGTCGTCGCCCTGCCACTGCAGTTCGATGCCCTGCGTGTACCACTGGCCGAAATTGCGCACCACCGTGCTGCGATTCACCGCCATCTGGTTGGCCTCCACCACCAGCTGCTCTCGGGCGTACGGCGACCGGTACTGACCGAACCGGAAGCTCCATTCGTCGGCGAAGGCGATCCGCACCCAGGCGTCGAGCAGGTAGATGTTGCCGGTGTTGGGCTGCCCCGTGAGCGAGTTGGGACTGGTGGGCGTGCCTTCCACGTAGTAGGCGTTGTTGAAGGTCACGTTGGTCCGGACCATGTACTCCACGGCCGGACTGAACACATGTCCCTTGAAGATGAGCTCGTTGTAGTTGCTGTCGAAGCCGTAGTTGTTCTCCACCTGATCAGGAATGGCATACGGCGTGACCGACTGGCTTGGGCTGGTGGGGTCGCTTTGGTTGTCCCGAACATGACTCCACATGAAGCGAGGCTGGAGCAGGCCGCTCACCTGCAGCTTGAAGCGACCATCCGGGCTGGCCAGGAAGAAGCCGTCGTTCCAGCCGGCGGTCATGGCGTCTTGGCGAAGGCTGGCGCGGGCGTCGGCGTCCGCCACCACGTCCGCCACGATCGCCCGGATCTGGTCGGCACGCTCCTGGCTGAGCCACTTCTCCCCTTCCAGGGCCTTCAGTTCCGCCACCTGGCCCTCGAGGGCCTTGTTCCGCTTCTCCAGACTGTCGATCCGGGTCAGCAGGTCCTGCAGGGTGGTCGCACTGGCGTTGCCCGTGGTGGACCCGTCCTCGGAGCCTGCGGCCGACCCTGACAGCACACAGAAGCCGATCACCGCTCCGCAAGTGCGGACAAGGCTTGAGGTTGTGCGGCTCGGACGGTGCATGGAGGAAGGATGGTACCACCACCCCTGCGCCAGGGACGGCGGCCTCCGGGTGTATCGGTTCGTCAGGTGCCGCCACAACCAAGTTTGGCCCCCGTCCAGGCTCGTCAGAAGATCAGCTGCAACTGGGACCTCAGGATCACCTGGTCACCACCGCCAAACGGCTCGATCCGGTAGTCGGTGCCGGCGATGCCAGCGCCGTAGATGCCGTTGTTGAACCAGAGCGGTCCCTCGGTCCAACCCAGATCGGTGGTCAGCTTCACGTTGGGGCCCGCCAGGAACCAGTTGAAGCCGACCGTGTAGATGTTCGCCCGGCCCGCGTTGAACACGTTGGCCACGCCGGTGGTCACGCTGTTGGCGGCCTGGTTGTATCCCACATTCTGGGTGGCCAGCCATTCCCACCGACCAAAGAGCTCCAGGTCCCGGGTCACGAACAGGCCGCCCTGCACCACGGCACCGTAGCTGTTGATGCTGCCACCGTCGTTGGTGGCGGTCGCTGGAATGGAGTAGGCCGTGTTCATCACGAAGTAGCTGAACAGGTGCGCTCCACCCAGGTTCCAGGAGGCATCCACGCTCCACGTCAGGAAGTCCGCGTCCGCGTTGCCGTTCAGGGGGATGTTGCCGTTGCCCGGCAAGGCCCCCTGGTTCAGCTGCTCACCCCCCCGCTGCCAGTTGACCCAGGCACCGAACAGCAGGCCCGCATCGTCGCCCACGAAGCTGCTCAGGTCGCGGAATTCCTTCCAATCACCGAAGGCAAGCCAACCCACATGTCCGGTCACGGCCCACTCCGAAAATCCGGCGCCGTTGTTCAGGTCCGAGGGTCCCACCACCGAAGCGTTGTTGAAGCCCGCTGCGGCCCCGGTGTTGCCGTTGCTGCCACCGTCGTTGTACATGACTTCGGCCACGAGACGATCATCCTGATGTGTGACCATGACACCCTGGGTGAACTTGGTGCTGAACATCTGGTTCACGATCGACCGCTCCACCGCCAGTTGCCGCCGACTGCTGGTGATTTCCTCGCGCAGGAACGGGCTCTTGAACTGTCCGATGCTGAGTTTCCAGCCATCGCCCAGATTCTTGATGATCATGGCCTCCTCCATGCCCATGCTGCTCCCACTGTTGATGCCGCCGTTGTTGGATCCGCCCGGGGCCTGGATCGCCGTGCTGTTCTGGTTGTAGATCAGCACGATGCGGTACTGCCAGCTGGGGTCGACCACGTGCCCGAAGAAGTCGAGCTTCATGCGGCGCACCTCGAAGCCCGCGACGTTCTTCTTGAAGGAACCGGGCTGGGCCACGCTTGAAGCCGCCGTGCCTCGGTTCGAGGCCGTGCCTGGACTGGCGTTCAGCAGGTTGTTGTCACGGTTGCTGTAGAAGTTGGCCGCGTAACGAAACTGGATCTGACCGCTCAGGTTGAGCTTGAAGTTGCCGTCCGGGCTGGCCTGCATGCTGGCCCGCGTCTCGGCGTCCTTGACCACGCCCTCCGCCACCTTGCGGATCTCTGCCGCCCGCTCCTCCGAAAGCCATCGCTCGTTGAGCTGGGCCTGCATTTCCGTCACCGAACCCTGGAGCGACTGGTTCTTCCGGCGCATCTCCGCCAGCCCCTCCGCCAGCTCCGCGTTCTGCTGCCGCATGGCCTCCATCTCCCGCATGAGGCGGTCCAGCCGCTGGGCATCCTCCGAGCCCAGGTTCTGGGCGTGAACGGAAGCGTTCAGGATCAGGGCTGGAAGCACCACCCATCCAGCCACAGGCGGGGAGCCGTGGCGCATGTCAAGGCAGCGTAAGGAAACGGTTCAGGCCCAGGGCCCCTGGACCGTGAAGACTGTGTGAAGACGCAAACAGAAAACCCCCCAGCCCTGGAAGGACTGGGGGGTTGAGTCTGAGTGAGACTGACCTTACGGCTCGGTCAGATTGGATGACGCGTTCTGCGACAGATCAGAACAGGAGCTGGATCTGGCTGCGGATCACGAGCTGACCGCCGCCGTTCGCACCTTCGGTGCGATAGTTCGCACCGGCGATGTCCTGACCGTAGATACCGGTCTGGAAGGTCACGGGGTTCCAGCTCACGCCGAAGTCCGTGGTCCACTTCACGTTCTTGCCGCTGAGGTACCAGTTCGCACCGATGGTGCCGATGTTGTTCACAAAGGCGTTCACGGGCGAGTTGGCGCTCACGTCACTGCCGGCGACCGTGTTGTTCTTGTTCTGGGTGTTCATCCACTCCCAGCGAGCGAAGAGCTCGATGGTGTCGGTGATGAAGTAGCCACCCTGAACCACGATGCCGTAGCTGTTGATGTCACCCTGGCCCACAGGCAGGCTGTAGGAGGTGTTCATCACCCAGGCGGCGTAGATGTTCGCGCCGCCGAGGTCCCAGGTGGCATCGAGCGTCCAGCCGAAGAACTCGCCGTCGCCGTTGGCGTTGGCCGGAATGCCAGCGATGGCTTCCTGCTCGCCGCCACGCTGCCAGTTGATGCCGCCGCCGACGAGCAGGCCGGAGCCCTCGCCACGCATGCTGGTCAGGTCATCGAACTGAGCCCAGTTGCCGAAGGCCATGAACTCCACGCGGCCGGTGAAGGCCCACTGGGTGAAACCGACGCCGCCGTTGGCATTGCCGAAGCTGCCGACGTTGGTGCCGGAGGTCGAGCCCAGGTTGGCGTTGTTGGCGCCGTCGTTGTAGCTGACCATGGCACGCAGGTTGTCGTTGTTCCAGTTCAGCTGCAGACCCTGGGTCCAGCCGGTGCTGAACAGGGTCTGGACGAGCGAACGCTCCACGGCCAGCTGGTACTTGCTGCTGACCAGCCACTCGCGGAGGAACGGGCTCTTGAACTGACCCACCTGGACGCTGAAGCCGTTGCCCAGGTCCTTCTTGATGTAGGCGTTCTCAAGACCCATCAGACCCGCGGTTCCGTCGCCCTGGTTCACACCACCGCCGCCGGGGTTGTTGGTGGCCGCCGAGTTGGTGTTGGAACCGAAGAACTGCTGGTAAGCGAAGGTCACGGCGTACTGCCAGCTGGGATCAACGACGTGGCCGCTGAACTCCAGCTTCGCGCGACGGACTTCGAAGCCGTAGGCCGCCTTGGCGACGCCCTGGGTACCGAAGTTGTTCGCGGCAGTGGCAGCGCCGCCGGTGCTGCTGTTGTTCATGTCACGCGAGCTCATCCAGTTGTACGCCCAGCGGGTCTGCAGCTGGCCACCGACGTTCAACTTGAAGTTGCCGTCCGGGCTGGCCAGGAAGAAGCCCTTGTTCCAACCGGCGGTGGCCTGAGCGGCCTGCAGGCTGGAGCGGGTGTCAGCATCGGCCAGCACGTCCTGGACGATCTCGCGGATCTCGTTCTCACGCTGGGTGGTGAGCCACTTGTCACCACTCTGGGCCTTCATCTCAGCGAGCTCCTTCTTGAGCTCGGCGATCTGGGCCATCGCATCATCGTTCGCCTCGACGGAAGCGGCGAAGGCCGAACCGGCCAGCGCAGTGCCCGCGAGGAGACCAACAAACTTCGTCAGACTCATTGTGATTGCTCCTATCTGAAACTGTGCGGTCGTGGCCTTGACCCTTGGCCCGTACCGGCGTCATCCACCCATCCGTCTGCGTCCCTGCCCCGACAGGCAAGGACCGGTGGGCGTTCCCTCTATCGGTCCCTCGGGACCGGGAGGTTGAGGGGCAGATGATAGCGAGGCCGGGGAATCTGCAAGCCGCACAGGCCAAAAATGTGGGTTTGTGGGCCAAAAACGGGCATCGGACCACCAGATGTTGTGTTCCAAGTGCTTGTGAAAGCACAATTTGTGATCAAGTTGTGGACGACCTGACTTTTCGTCCCGATTCCGGATCACGCCCTGCCCTTCCGGGATTCAGGAATTCCATGGCCTGGCTGATGTGGGATACGGGCCAGAGGTCCATTTTCAGGCCTGTCGTCCGGGAGGGCACCTGTCCGGCCGGAAGGGCGAGGCACTTCACCCCCCGCCTGGCCGCTGCAGCCATGCGCTGCTCCAGGTGGGAACAGGGCCGGATCTGCCCCGTCAAGCCCACCTCACCGATGGCGGCGAACGCCGCGGGAGCCGTTCGGCCAGTTCGGGCCGCTGCCACCGCCAAGGCCACCGCCAGGTCGGTGCCCGGTTCGAGCAGTTTCACCCCGCCTGCCGCCGAGGCGTAGACATCCTGGTCGGCCAGTCGGAGGCCGCCGTGCTGCTCGAGCACGGCCAGAAGCATGGCCAGGCGGTTGCCATCCAGGCCACTGGCCTTCCGTTTGGCTCCCCCCAGGATGCCGGTGGTGGTCAGGGCCTGCACCTCGGCCAGCAGGCAACGGGAACCCGCCAGGGCCGGCACCGCCACGGAACCCGGCCGGGGTGCCAGGTTGGGATCGGCCGCCAACTGGCTCTCGTCCACCTGCTGCAGGCCGGAGCCGGTCATCTCGAAGAGACCCACCTCGAAGGTGCTCCCAAAACGGTTCTTGATGGCCCGGACCACGCGATGGGCGTGGTGCCGGTCACCTTCGAACGAGAGCACCACATCCACCAGGTGTTCCAGCAGCCGGGGCCCGGCGAGCAGACCGTCCTTGGTGACATGGCCCACGATCACCACCACGCAACCGGTGGACTTGGCGTGCGACACGAGATCGAGAGCGCAGCGCCGGAGCTGGCTGGCGCTGCCGGGCACGGCATCCACATCCGCCCGGTGCACCAGCTGGATGGAATCCACCACCAGCACGGCCGGCTGGACCTTGCGGGCCTGTTCGAGCAGCCGGGCCAGATTGGTCTCGGCGAGCACCCAGAGGTTCTTCTGACGGGATTCCGCAGGCCCGGGGTTCAGGCGTTCGGCCCGCAGGCGGACCTGATGGGCGCTCTCCTCGCTGCTGGCGTAGAGCACGGGTGTGCCGCGGTCGGCCAGTTCCGCCAGAGCCTGCAGCAGCAGCGTGCTCTTGCCGATGCCCGGATCCCCGCCCAACAGGACCGCACTGCCGGGAACGAAGCCCGCTCCGAGCACACGATCGAATTCCGCCACGCCGCTGGGCACGCGCGGCACGCTGGCCGCCTGCACCTGTCCAAGCGGTTCGGCCACGGCGTGGGCGGACTCCGAAGAACGCTCGGGTCCGCCGAGGGCGCCCGGCGCCGCCTTGGCCTCGATGAATTTCTCCAGCGCGTCCCAGGCACCGCAGTCCGGGCACTTGCCCATCCACTTGGGATGCACCGCGCCACATTGGCCACAGAGGAACTGCGTGCGCTGCTTCGCCATGGGCTCATTCTAGAAGTGGCCGATGACGCATCCGTGACACCAGGCGGAAGTTCCGCGTGAATGCGACGGCATCGAGCCAGCGGGAACCGTCTCGGCTTCGCTCGCCACGCGGACGGCTTCGCGGAGACCCTACGATGTCCGCATGCGGTCTCTCGTGGCGCTCATGGACGGACTCTGGCAGCTGCTGCGGCTGGCCCTGGTCACGCGGGGCCGGGTGCGGGGCCGTTACTGGCACTGGCGGCAGGAGACGGCCTTCGGCACCGATCCCGCTCGCATGCCGAGCCTGGCGCAGCGCGTGGCGGCGGTGATCCGCTTCGGCCACTGGGTCGGCCGAATGCGCCGGCTCTGAAAGCCCGAAGGGATCAGTGGATGCTGGCCGGGCCCTGGCGACGGTCCGGAATGGCCGCGTCGCTGAGCGCCACCGGATGATCGCTCACGGAGCCGGTGCCCTCGATCACGGGGCTGAAGCGGCTGCCGATGAGTCCGACGCGGTGGTTCGGGTTGGCCTGCCGCGGCAGCATGGGGCCGAGCAGGTAGGCCGCCGCGATGCAGAGCAGCGAGCCCAGCCAGATGCGGTCGCCCCAGCCCATGAACTCGAATGCCGCGGTGATGAGCAGCATGAGCAGCGCGGTGGGAATCATGCCTTCCCACGCCAGGCGCATCAGCTGGTCGAAGCGGAAGCGAGGCAGTGTCCAGCGGACGGCCATGCCGAAGGCGACCACCAGGCCGGTCTTGCCCAGCATGACGCCCATCTGGGCCAGGATCAGCAGCGGTCCACCCTGAGCCGCCAGATCCGGACCGGCACCGAAGGGGTTCAGGCTCCAGCCGCCCAGGAAGAGCACGCTGAAGAACGCCGCGCCCGTGACCATGTGGAAGTACTCCGCCAGGAAGAACATGGCGAAGCGCATGCTGCTGTATTCGGTGTGGTAGCCACCCACCAGTTCGCTCTCGGCCTCGGCCAGGTCGAACGGCGCACGGTTGGATTCCGCCAGCATGCAGGTGTAGAAGAGGAGGGCGGCCACGGGCTGCTGAAGCAGCATCCACGGGCCGTTGCCCGGGGACTGGGCCGCCACGATGGCGTAGGGATCCAGCGTGCCGGCACTGAGCACCACGCACAGCAGGGCCAGGCCCATGGGGATCTCGTAGCTGATCATCTGCGCGCTGGCGCGCATGCCGCCCAGGAAGCTGAACTTGCTGTTGCTGGCCCAGCCACCCAGGGCCACGCCGTACACGCCCAGGCTGGCCACCGCGAGCAGGTAGATCATGCCCACGTTCACCACGGCGCCGGCGATCTTCACGGTCACGTCCTGCACGCCCAGCATCTCGGCCAGGCCGAAGGGCAGCTGCGAGAGTTCCAGCGTGCCGCCCCAGGGCACGATCACGAAGGCCAGCATGGCGGGGATCAGGATCAGCGAAGGCGCGATGGTGAAGAGCACCTTGTCGGCGCCGCGCGGCGTGTACTCCTCCTTCAGGATGAACTTCAGGCCGTCGGCGATGGGTTGCAGCAGGCCGGCGGGGCCCACGCGGTTGGGTCCCACGCGATCCTGCATCCAGGCGCTGAGCTTGCGCTCCAGCATGATGGCGTAGGCGCAGCCGATCAGGATGACGTGGATCATCACCAGGATGACCACCACGCCGGTGACCAGCTGGCAGAAGGCGGGAGTGGGGGCGACCCAGCTCGGCAGGTACTGGAGGAGATCCGTGCCCATGGGGGCGGGCATTCTAGGGGTGCCCACGGAACCGGGCGATCAGACCGTGGCGGGTTCGGGCGCCTGGCTTCGGGCGGCCGGACGGGCCAGGTGCGGGAAGTAGTCCTGCAGCGCGGTCACATTCCAGTTCCCGGCCTGCATGGCGGTCATGGCCTGCACCGCGGCGCGGGCCCCGGCGACCGTGGTGACGATGGGCACGCCGCTGCGGACGGCCTGGGCGCGGATGCGGCCCTCGTCCGTGTCGGCCCCCTTGCGCGTGGGTGTGTTGAGGATCAGGTGCACCTGTCCGTTGCGGATCAGGTCAAGCACGTTCGGGCGGGCTCCCTCGCTGATCTTGGGCAGCTTGGTGGTCGGCACGCCCTCGGCGGCCAGGGCCGCGTGCGTGCCGCCGGAGGCGTACACCGTGAAGCCGATGCGGACCAGGTTGCGGGCGATCTCCGGTGCGTGCCGCTTGTCGCCGTCGCGGAGGGAAAGGAACACGTTGCCCTTCACGGGCAGCGTGACGCCGGCGGCCATCTGCGCCTTGGCGAAGGCGATCGGCAGGCTGCGGTCGGCGCCCATGACCTCGCCCGTGCTGCGCATCTCCGGCCCCAGGATCACGTCCACGCCCGGGAATTTGCTGAACGGGAACACGCTCTCCTTGACCGAGTAGAAGCCGGTCTCGAGCGCCTCCTGCACGCCCAGCTCGTCCAGCGAGGCACCCATCATCACGCGTGCAGCCAGGCGCGCATAGGGCACGCCACGAGCCTTGCTCACGAACGGCACGGTGCGGCTGGCGCGCGGGTTGACCTCGAGCACGAAGACCTGGTCGTCCTTCACCGCCATCTGCACGTTCATGAGGCCACGAACGCGGAGCCGCCGGGCCATGGCCAGCGCCTGATCCTTGATGCGGCGCACGATCACCGAAGGCAGCGAGTACGCGGGAATGGTGCAGGTGCTGTCCCCGCTGTGGATGCCCGCCTCCTCGATGTGCTCCATCACGCCGCAGACGACGGCTCGGGCACGTTCGCTGCGCTGCGGCAGGAGAGAGGTTCGGCTCCGCTCGTCGGGCTCGAAGTCGGCCAGCACGTCCACGTCCACCTCGATGGCGTCGTTCAGGAAGCGGTCGATCAGCACCGGAGCGTCGGCCAGTTCGCTGGCGATGACCGCGCTGCCCATGTAGCGGCGCAGGCTCTCGGGGTCGAAGCACGTCTCCATGCCGCGACCACCGAGCACGTAGCTGGGCCGCACCAGCACCGGGTAGCCGATGCGTTCGGCGATCTCCACCGCCTGCTCCAGG
>CAIOTP010000327.1 GCA_903861235.1 uncultured bacterium
CGGTGGCCGGCTCGACAGCACCAACGTGATCACCCCCGAGGTGAGCGTGATCACCACCATCGACTTCGACCACACCAAGCTGCTGGGCAGCACGCTGGGCGCCATCGCCCGCGAGAAGGCCGGCATCTTCAAGAAGGGCGTGCCTGCGGTCGTCTTCGATCCGCCGAGCGAGGTGGACAAGGCCTTCCGCGAAGTGGCGGAGAAGGTCGGCGCGGACCTGCGCGTGGTCAACAAGGACATCGAGTTCAGCAGCCGCTTCTGCACCAGCGAGGACCTGGGCCCGCACACCCGCGTGTGCCTGTACAGCAAGACCAGCCGTCTGGAGCACCTGCCGGTGCCGCTGCCGGGCGAGCACCAGAGCAGCAACTGCGGCCTGGCGCTCGCGGCCATCGACGTGCTGCGCGGTCGCGGCTTCGAGTGTCCCGAGGACAAGGTCGCCCGCGGCCTGGCCGGCACCAAGGTGCCTGGCCGCATGGAGCTGGTCCGGGACCGGCCCCGCGTGCTGGTGGATGGAGCCCACAATCCGATCAGCGTGCAGACGCTCATGAAGTGCGTGGGCGCCCATGTGCCCTACGACAGCATGGTCTGCGTCTTCGGCTGCTGCGCCGACAAGGACGTGGGTGCCATGCTCGACAAGGTGAACCTGGGCGCCGACAAGGTGATCTTCACCCGCGCCAGCACCACCCCGCGAGCCGCCGCTCCCGAGGACCTGCAGAAGATGTTCGCCGAGCGGAGCGGCAAGATGAGCCAGGTGGCGCGCACGCTGCCCGAGGCCCTCGAGCTGGCCATCCGTGCGGTGAGCCGCGAGGATCTCATCGTGGTCACCGGCAGCTTCTACCTGGTGGGCGAGACGCTTCGCCTGCTCAGCCAGGAGCGAGAGAAGGCCGAGGCGGCCCGCGCCTGACGCGGTAGCCTGCCCGCCTTCATGGCCGACGAATCCACTCCATTCCGCTACGACGCGGCGCTGGCCGGCCGCATGGAGACCGAGTGGCAGGCGCGATGGGAGCGAGAGGGCACCTACCGCGTGGGCAACCCGGGCGATCCTGGTTTCGACGCCACACGGCCCAAGTTCTACGCGCTCGACATGTTCCCCTATCCCAGCGGGGCGGGTCTGCATGTCGGGCATCCCGAGGGCTACACCGCCACGGACATCGTCTCGCGGTACAAGCGCATGCGCGGCTTCAACGTGCTGCATCCCATGGGCTGGGACGCGTTCGGCCTGCCCGCGGAGCAGTACGCCGTGCAGACCGGCGTGCACCCGCGCGTCACCACCACCAAGGCCATCGACAACTTCCGCAGGCAGCTGAAGCGGTTCGGCTTCTGCTACGACTGGAGCCGCGAGTTCGGCACCATCGATCCCGGCTACGTGAAGTGGACGCAGTGGATCTGGCTGCAGGCCTACGGCAGCTGGTACGACCCGAAGGCGGGCAAGGCGCGGCCCGTCGCCGAGCTCGAGCGCGACATGGCCTCGCGCGACGAGGTGATCGACGTGCCGGGCGGCACGCGGAAGAAGTGGAGCGCCTGCTCGCCTCTGGAGCGGCAGCGATGGCTCGACACGCACCGGCTCGCGTACCTGGGCGAGCAGACGGTGAACTGGTGCCCCAAGCTCGGCACGGTGCTGGCCAACGAGGAGGTGATCGACGGCCGCAGCGAGCGGGGAGGGCATCCCGTGAAGCGGCTGCCGCTGCGCCAGTGGATGTTCCGCATCACGGCCTATGCCGACCGGCTGCTCGAGGACCTGTCGCTGGTCGAGTGGCCCGAGAGCACCCGTGTGCAGCAGGCCGAATGGATCGGCCGCAGCGAGGGCGCCGAGATCGACTTCGCGGTCGAGGGCTTCGGCCCGCTCCGCGTGTTCACCACGCGGCCTGACACCATCTTCGGGGCCACCTACATGGTGGTGGCGCCGGAACACCCGCTGGTCGACGCGGTCGCGAAGGGAGCCGGTTCGCTCGACGCCGCCGCCCGCGCCTCGCTCGCGGCCTATGTGCAGGCGAGCCGCGACCGCGCCGACGTGGACCGTCAGGCGGACTCGAAGGAGAAGACCGGCCGCTTCACCGGTCTGCATGCGACGAATCCCGCCACGGGCGACCGCATTCCCGTGTGGACCGCCGACTATGTGCTCGTGGGCTACGGCACCGGCGCCATCATGGCCGTGCCTGCGCACGACGAGCGGGACTTCGCCTTCGCCAAGGCGTTCGACCTTCCGATCCGCCAGGTGGTGGAGATCGCCGGCGAGCCCTGGACCGGGGAGAGAGCCACCCGTGGCGACGGCGTGGCGGTGCACAGCGCCTCCAAGGCGCTGTCGATCGACGGCAAGTCCACCGCGGACGCCAAGCGTGCGGTGATCGAGTGGCTGGAGCGCTCGGATCTGGGCAAGCGGCGGGTGAACTACCGCCTCCGCGACTGGCTCTTCAGCCGGCAGCGGTACTGGGGCGAGCCTTTCCCGGTGGTCTTCGACCAGCAGGGCATGCACCATCCGGTCGCGGAGTCCTGCCTGCCGATCACGCTGCCTGAGCTGGTCGACTATGCGCCGGTGGAGAGCGACACGCCGTTGCCGCCCCTGGGCAAGGCCTCCGACTGGGTGAGCGTCACCGCGGGGCAGGTGGGCGTCGATCCGAAGGTGCTGCCGTCGGACGCCCCGGTGCGCCGCGAGACCAACACCATGCCCGGCTGGGCGGGCTCGTGCTGGTACTACCTGCGCTACTGCGACGCCGCCAACGACGGCCGTCTCGTCTCCAGGGAGGCGGAGCGCTACTGGATGAGCGGCCCGGACGGCAGCGGCCGTGGCGTGGACCTGTACATCGGCGGCAACGAGCACGCGGTGCTGCACCTGCTCTACGCCCGCTTCTGGCACAAGATGCTCTTCGACCTGGGGCATGTGGGCACGCCCGAGCCCTTCGCGAAGCTCTTCCACCAGGGACTGATCACCAGCCACGCCTACCAGCGGGCCGACCGCACCCTGGTCGCGGTCGACCAGGTGGAGGAGCGGGGCGGAGCCTTCTTCGAGAAGGGTGGGGGACCGGTCACGCAGGTGGTGGCCAAGATGTCCAAGAGCCTGAAGAACGTCATCAATCCGGATGACGTGATCGCCGAGTACGGCGCCGACACCTTCCGCCTGTACGAGATGTACATGGGCCCGCTCGAGGCGAGCAAGCCATGGAACACGCGCGACATCGCAGGGGTGTTCCGATTCCTGCAGCGCGCCTGGCGACTGGCGGTGTGCGAGCGCACGGGCGAGCTGCTGCTGGCGGCGAAGGCGAGCGACGAGATCGAGCGGCTGCTGCACAAGGCCACGAAGAAGGTGGCCGAGGACATTGACCGGCTCGCCTTCAACACGGCCATCGCCGCGCTGATCGAGGTGGTGAACGGCGCCACGCGCCCGACCGAGATGACCGACCCCACGCAGGGTGGCATGACCCGGGACCAGCTCGACCGCTTCACTCGGCTGCTGGCCCCTTTCGCCCCCCACATGGCCGAGGAGATCTGGTCACGGCTCGGCCACGCCGGCAGCGTCACCGCGGCGTCGTGGCCGGAGTTCGACCCGGCCATGCTGCAGGAGAGCAGCGTGCAGCTCGCCGTGCAGGTGGCCGGCAAGGTGAAGGCGCACCTGACCGTCCCCGCCGACGCGAGCGCCGCGGATGTGGAGCGGCTGGCCCTGGCTGAGCCGAAGATCGCCGAGCTGCGGGGTGGGAAGGCGCCGCGGAAGATCGTGGTGGTGCCCAGGCGGCTCGTGAACATCGTGCCCTGAGGCGGTGGAGCTGGGCTGGGTCGGGCCGAGGGTGGCCGTGGCGCCTCCGAGGTGGCGTGTGCGCCAGTCGCCGCTCCGCCTCCGACATGGCCTGTGACGCGGACGCCTCGGCTCCGCTTCGCATGCGCCTCGGCTTGGCGCTCGTCGCTACCGCTCGGTCACCCGATCCTGCGGAACGCGTCGGGCTCTCGCTTCGCTCCTCGCGACACCGCGGCACAGGCCATGCCGGAGGCGTCGATCGGGGGAAGGCGAGAACCGTCAATTTGGTGGGAAACGGGTTGTTTCGCGGCGAGACCGTGTCAGAATGGGAGTTCACCCCTTCCGGAGATTCGAAATGCCGATGCGTCAAGAATGGAGCTGGTGGTTGCGCCTTGTGGGTCGTTGTGTGCCTGCGGTGGCCGCGATGCTGATCGTCACGAACGCCCGGGCCCAGACCAC
>CAIOTP010000328.1 GCA_903861235.1 uncultured bacterium
ATGCGCCCCGTCCGGACGGTCCTCCACACCGTCCAGGGCCAGGGCCTTGGCCCACGCGTGGGCGGGCATGCCGGCGGTGTCGTGATCCCTCAGGCGACGGGCCGAGAGTCCCGCGATCGCCAGCAGCGTGCCACCGAACACGAACTGCAACAGTCGAGCGTCGATCAGGAACGCGGTGACCGCGCCTGCCACGCTTGCGGCGCCTGCCACCACTTCGAGCAGGACCCCCATGCGGTAGTTGGTCAGCGCGTCACGGCCGCGGATCATGGCGGCCGCGGAACTGGTGAACACCACCGCGACCAGGCTCGTGGCCACCGCCGTCTTCATGGACACGCCCAGCAGCAGCACCAGGCCAGGCACCAGCACCGCCCCGCCGCCCAGCCCCACCAGCGCCCCCACGAAGCCCGCGATCGCGGCCAGGCCAGCCACCATCAGGCCGAAAAGGATCGGGTCGCTCGCAGCCACACGACAAGTGTGCGTGCGGGCCGGGGCCTTCGCAAGCGGGGTAGCCTTGCGGACATGACGCCCCTGCTCACCGCCTGCACGATCGTGGCCGCCTCGCTCGCCCAGAACGCCCCGGTGCCCGCAGGCGACGTGAGCCTGACCGTCTACTCCAGCGCGGATCCGGCAGGCTTCGAGCCTCGGCAGTTCCTGGAGCAGCAGCAGAACGGGTGGGGCATGGCCATGGAGGTGCCAGGCTTCGGGCTGGTGCGCGAGACGCGCGCCGTGGACATGCCCATGGGCACGGGGCAGCTCGCCTTCACGGACGTGGCGGCGTTCATCGATCCGACCACGGTGAGCTTCAACGACGTCACCGAGCCCGGCACCTCGGTGCTCGACCAGCGGTTCGAGTTCGACCTGGTCAGTGCGGACAAGCTCCTGCAGCGATATGTGGACCGGCCCGTGAGTCTGCTGGTGGACATGGAAAACGGTCCGCTCAAGCTCAGCGGCACGCTGCTGGCCGCCCGCGGGGGAGCCCTGGTGATCTCCCGTGAATCCGGCATCGACCTGATCCAGCAGTCCGACGCCACCATCACGCTGGGCGAGCTGCCGGGTGGCCTTCGCACCCGCCCCACCCTGCTCTGGAACGTGAACAGCCCCAAGGCGGGTCGGCACCAGGTCCGCATGGGCTACCAGACCAGCGGATTGACCTGGCGTGCGGACTACAACGTCACCCTGAACGAGAAGAACGACAAGGCCGACCTGTCCGCGTGGGTGACGCTGCTGAATGTGTGCGGTCGTTCCTTCGAGCAGGCCAAGCTGAAGCTGGTCGCCGGCGATGTGCAGCGGGTGCAGCCGAGGGGTGGGAACATGGCACCTCGTGCCATGATGGCCAAGGCCGCCATGGCCGACGCCGAGATGGGCTTCCAGGAGAAGTCCTTCGCCGAGTTCCACCTCTACACGCTGCCTCGACCGATCGACGTGCCGCAGAACGCAAGTCAGCAGATCGCCCTCTTCCCCAGCGTGACCGGCGTTCCGGCGGAGAAGCTGCTGGTCTACGAGGGAGCCGCCATGATGTGGGGCGGCTCCGAGCCCGTCGACGGCCGGGAGTTCGGGCAGACCGGCAACACGAAGGTGGACATCTACGTCCGCCTGACCAACGACAAGGCATCCAACATGGGCATGCCGCTTCCGGCCGGCAAGATGCGCGTCTTCCAGCGCGACGACGCCGACGGCAGCCTGGAGTTCATCGGCGAGGACGTGATCAAGCACACCCCGAAGGACGAGAAGGTGCTCATCCGCCTGGGCAGCGCCTTCGACGTGGTGGGCGAGCGCACCCAGGTGGACTTCAAGATCGACCGTGCCAGGCGACAGATGACCGAGAGCTTCAAGATCGAGATCCGCAACCGCAAGGACCAACCGGCCACCGTGCTGGTGCGCGAGTCCCTCTACCGCTGGAACAACTGGCAGATCACCGCCAGCAGCCAGGCGTGGGACAAGGTCAACGCGTCCACGGTGCAGTTCACCGTCGACGCTGCCGCCAACTCGGTGTCCACCGTCACCTACACGGTGCAGTACTCCTGGTAACAGGGACGGGCCTACATAGCGGACGTTCTTGCAACGTCCTCTATGTAGGCCCGTCCCCCCCAACGCATGCAGGACCTCGGCACCATCAAGTCGCTCCTTGCCGCTCGCGGCGTCCATCCCAAGCATCGCTTCGGCCAGAACTTCCTGCATGACGCAAACGCCATGCGGTCCATCCTGCAGGCCGCCGACATCCGGTCGGGCGAGACGATCCTGGAGGTGGGTCCGGGCACCGGCACGCTGACGGAGTGCCTGCTCGACGCCGGCGCCCGCGTGGTCGCCTGCGAACTGGACCGCGACATGGCCGCCATCCTCCGTGACCGGCTCGGCAGCCGCATCATGCTCGTGGAGGGCGACTGCCTGGCGGACAAGCATCACCTCGGCCCCGAACTGCTGGCGGCGCTGGGGTCCGGTCCTTTCCGGCTTGTCGCCAACCTGCCCTACGCCGCGGCCACCCCGCTCATGGCCACACTGCTGGAGAAGCATCCGGCCTGCGGAGGCATGGTGGTGACCATCCAGCGTGAGGTGGCTGATCGGCTGCTGGCCAAGCCAGGCACGGCCGAGATCGGACCGCTGACCATCACCGCCCAGCTCCGGGCCCATGTGGAGCGGGTGGCCACCCTCAAGCCGGGCTGCTTCTGGCCGGCACCCGAGGTCACCAGTGCCGTGGTGCGACTGACACGGCGCGAACCCGCTCTCGAGCTGCCCGAGTCCCTGCAGGGTCTGGTCGAGAGCGCCTTCCAGCAGCGTCGCAAGCAGCTCCGCAACACGCTGGGACCGGAGTTTCCGTTTCCGACCGGCTTCGACGCCACGCGGCGACCCGAGACGCTCGCCCCCGACGAGTGGATCATGCTGGCGCGGGCCGTGGCTCGCTGAAACAGGTCACCGGCGCGTGAAAACCATCCGCAGCCGGTTTCCCGGATCGAGGTATTCCACCTCGCTCATGTAGGCCCGCATCAGCATGATGCCGCGGCCGGACGGGATCTCCAGGTTCTCGTCCGCGGTCGGGTCGGGCACCCCCACCGGATCGAAGCCCTCGCCCTGGTCCTGCACCTCGAAGGTGCAGCTCCGGTCACCGATCTCCGCCCGGAACTCCACGGTCAGGCCCGGCTCGAGCCGATTGCCATGACGAAACGCGTTGACCAGGGCCTCCTCCAGGCAGAGCCGGATGGCGAAGGCCGCGTCGTCGTCGTATCCGCGGGCCCGGATCGCTCCCTCCACCTCACGCTGCACACGCTCCACGTCCGTCCGCATCTCGTGAAGCGTGACCCGGATCTGCGATGGCGGATGGGCTCCGGCCGTGGCCATGGCAGCCCGCTTCAGGCCAGACCCTGCAGCGCCTGCGCCACGGTGTCGCAGGTGTGGAAGATCCGGTCAAGCTTGGTGATGCGGAACACCTCGAAGATGTTCTTGGGGATCCCGCACAGGCGGACCTGCCCGTTCCTGGACTTGGCCCGATTGTGCACGTTGATGAGCACGCCCAGGGCGGCTGAACTCAGGTGCTGAACGCCGCTGAAGTCGATCACCACCGCCGGCTTCTCGGCGCCGTCGACCAGCCTCAGCAGTTCGTCTCCGATCTGTCGGATCACCACCTCGTCGATGATGCTCCGCTCCACGAACTCCACGCAACTCACGCCGTTCTCGTCGCGGACGCGGATCTGGCTCTTGGCGAAGCTCATGCGTTGACTCCGTGCGGGGGCGAGAGGGACCGGCTCACATGCCGCTGGTGCCGATGTTCTCGAGCAGGCCAGGGAAGAGCATGTCCTCGCTCTCCTTCAGGATCATGATCTCGGGACGGATCAGCAGGAGCAGGTTCGACTCGGTCTTGGAGTTCACGCGGTTGGTGAAGAACCGGTTGACCACGGGGATCTTGCTCAGCACGGGCACGCCGACCTCCACCTCGTAGTCGGTGGAGAACTTCTGGCCGCCGAGCATGACGGTGCCCTTGTCGGGCACGCTCACCGAGGTGTTGATCGCGGTCACCCGGAACACGGGCGCCTGGATGGGGTTGGTCACCGTGCCCGTGCCGCTGGCGAAGGTGCCGGTGCCGGCCACCGCCTGCTGGAAGGAGTAGCTGTCGAACTTCTCCAGGTCGTTCGACTGGAACTGGACCGTCACGGTCACGTACCGGCGATCCGCGCTCGCCACCGCCTCCAGCGTCAGACTGATGCCGCTGTTGAAGGGGGTGATGATGGGAACACCCGTGGCGCTGCCGGTGCCCTGCGTGTATCCGCTGATGTAGTTGGTCACGCGGCCCACGCTGATGGCCGACTGCTGACCGTTCAGCAGGGTCAGGCGAGGTGCCGTCAGGATGGCGTTGCGCTGGTCCGCCTGCGTGGCCTGGACCAGCAGGTCCACCTGCACATCGTCCAGGAAGGTCATGCCCACGGTCATCGCGGGGTTCGCCAGAGCGGTCAGACCCATCAGGCCCGTCATGCCGGAGGCTGCAAGCGTGTTGGTCAGCGGCAGGCCTTCCTGCTGCACCTGGACCGGACCGAAGCCGGAGCTGGCCTCCCCGTTGGGGTAGGTGTCGCCCGCCTTCACCACGCCGATGGGCTGTCCCACCGGACCGGTCTGGTAGGTGATCGCGCCGGGCGTCGTTCCGGGCAGGCCGATCGCCTGACCCGTGGCCGTGGTGTTGGCCGTGACGCCACCGGTGGTTCCCGCGATGCCGCCGAACACCACCGGATTCTTCAGCTTGCCGGTCCGGCTGTTGCCCGTGGCACCGCCGTCCTGGAAGAAGAAGTCTCGCAACTGGAAGTTCGGGTCCGCATCACGCGCGGAGGCGTACATGGCGTTGTTCGTGTTGAAGTACAGGTCGAAGTCGATGCCGATCTGCTCGAACCAGTCGGTGCTGATGGTCAGCACGCGGCACTCCAGGTTGATTTCCAGAGCCGCGATGGTGCGGATGTCCGAGAGCAGCTCGCCGATCTTCCGGTGGGTGTCGGGCAGGGCCGTGATGATCAGCTTCTGATCGAACTCCACCATGCGGCTGCCCGGGTCGGCGTCCCAGCTGTCCACATCGACCACGTTCTTGATCAGGTTCTGGATCTCTTCGAGCCGCTCCTTGATCTTCTCCTGCTTGTCGGTGTCCTCGACGTTGCCACCCATGCCGCCGCCGCCACCGCCGCCACCACCGCCGCCACCACCGCCGCCACCGCCGCCGCCGAAGCCACCGCCGCCGCCGCCACCACCGCCACCACCGCCGCCGCCACCGCCGCCACCGCCGCCGAAGTTCGGCTGCGGAACGCCCGTGGAGAGGAACTGCTTCTCACGGAAGACCAGGTCGCGCACGTCGTACACCAGCGGCTTGCGAGCCGAGGGCAGGCGGGCCAGGTCGGCCATGGTGGTGACCAGCACATAGCCGTTGGTCACCTCGACCTGGGGCATCTTGTCCAGCGCCAGTTCCGTTCCCTTGCCCCCGGCCTGCTCCAGGATCCGGTTGAGCAGGTCACGGCTCGTCATGACCACGTTGCCGCTCTCGCTGCCGCGCGGCAGGGTGATCTCGATGTCGTCCGTGTCCTTGCTGATGCCGTCCGCCTCCAGGCGGGTCCAGTTCACGTAGAGCGGCACTTCAGCCTCGGCCTGCCAGGCGTCCAGAGCGGCCTCCAGCGTGCCGGGGCCGAACTTCTTGAAGTTGGTGATGGGCCGGGCGATCTTCTTCATGACCGCCTCGTCCTCGGCCGTCTGCACATAGCCGGTGATGCCGAAGCGCTGTCGGTTGCTGCTGATCTGGGTCCAGTCCTCGGGATACACCAGGTTGCCCGAGACGCTTCGCGCGCCGGGCCCGGCCAGGTTCTCTCGCGGGGGCACGTTGGCCTCCAGCGTGTCCAGCTGCAGCTGTCCGTAGCCCAGATTCCGCTGACGGGTCAGGTCGCTGAAGCGGCGATAGACACGGGCACTCTCGATCACGTCGCGCAGGGTCAGGGCCGCCGCGTTGTTCGGATCCTCGAAGAGGATCTCGTCGAGCACCTGCAGCGCGTCGGTGTACTTCATCTCCATCTGGAGCTGTCGGACGCGCAGCAGGTTCTCGTTGATGCGCTTCTGACGCTCGGCGGCCAGCTGCTGGCGCCGCTGGCTGGACTGGTCCTCAGCGGCCTTGCGGGCGGCCGCGGCCTTGGATTCCTCGGCCGAGACCCGGGCCGCCTGGATTCGGTCCGCCAACTCGGTGGCGCGGGCGAACATCTCCTGGTACTTGGCCGGGCTGATCGAGGAGCGATCACGATCCAGGATGGCCTGTGCGCCCTGGACATCCTGCTGGGCGCCGGGATAGTCGCCCGACGCCAGCTTGTCCTGGGAGCGGATCATGGCGTTCTCGAACTGCACCATGAGCCGCTGGGCGAGCAGCGACTCCTGCTCGGCCACGTTCTGCAGCAGCGGGGTGTTGCTGAGCTGCGCCTGGCAGTTCTCCAGACCGGCCTTGGCCTCCGCGTCGGTCGGGTTCGCCTGCAGCACCACGGTCCAGCTGTCGATCGCGTTTCGATACGCGCCCGCGGCCATCTCGTTGCGAGCGGCCTGACGGGCGGACTCCACGGCTGCGGCATCGGCGCCACCCGCCAAGGAGGGCGGCGTCACCGGCTGGCTGGGCGCAGTCGCAGGCGGCGGAACATCGGGCACCTCGGCGGGCGGAACGGCGGCCGGCGCAGGAGGCGTGGAGGGGCGGGACGCCGGCGGCGTGGGAGCCGCGCGGCCCGTGGTCCCAGGCTGCGGCTTGGGCGAAGGTCGCGTGCGCGGCGTCTCGGCAGGCGGAGTGTCGATCGGTTCGCTCGGAGGCGTGGACTGGGCGAGGCCGTCACCCTGGATCGCCAGCGTGGCTGCGAGGCAGGTGAGCGACAGAAGCGCTGGGCGGCGGCACCAGGCGAGGTGCGTCGAGAGGCGGTGCATCGTTCTTGAGACTCCGAGTGATGAGGTGGTCGGTTGGGGTCAGAGACGGAAGTGGACCGACGGTTCGTGAGGGGCTTTCCACCCTTCGCCCCGCCGGAGGCGAGGGTTCCGGGCATTGGACGGGAAAGGTACCTCCCCCCCGGAGGACCCGCAACGCAAGTCGAGGAGCCGCCGGGGGATCCCGGGGCGGGAATTCCAGCCTCGTCCGCTGCCCGTCGATCGCTCCAATTGCCCCTCCGTACAGCGTTTCGGCGCTTCCGGGCCTGCACACCCCCCGGAGAGCTTCATCCCGCCGGCCCCGGTTTCGACACCGTTACACTGGAAAATCATGGCACCGCAGAAGGATGTTCTGGCCCGTCTCGCCCTCGAGGACGGCACGGTCTTCCACGGCCGGGCGTTCGGAGCCACGGGCTCGGCAGGCGGCGAGGTGGTCTTCAACACCGCCATGTGCGGCTACCAGGAGGCCCTGAGCGACCCCAGCTACTCCGGCCAGATCCTCACCATGACCGCCACGCAGGTGGGCAACTACGGCATCGCCGCGGAAGATGTGGAGAGCGGCAAGCCGCAGGTGAAGGCGTTCGTGATCCGCGAGCTCTCGCGGGTGACCTCGAACCACCGCTCCGAGACCGACCTCTCCAGCTGGCTCGCCTCGCACGGCATTCCCGGCATCCAGGGCATCGACACCCGCGCGCTGGTGCGCAAGCTGCGCATGCAGGGTGCGCTCCGCGGCATCGTGGCGGTGGCCGACGCCCGAAGCGACGCCGATCTGGTGAAGGCCGCCAAGGCCCTGCCGAGCATGGCCGGTCAGAACCTGGCCGCGTGCGTCAGCCCGTCCGCCAAGGGCGCCTTCGCCGAGGACCTGGGCAGCTGGAGCCCCGAGCCCTCGCGCCGCGCCGGCCGCCGCTTCAAGGTCGTCTCGCTCGACTGCGGCGCCAAGCGCAACATCTATCGCAACCTGGTCGACCGCGGCTGCGAGTTGATCACGCTGCCGCACGACGCGTCCGCGGCGGACATCCGCGCCCTCAAGCCCGACGGCCTCTTCATCAGCAACG
>CAIOTP010000329.1 GCA_903861235.1 uncultured bacterium
CCGCAGGACTGGCGAACGCACGCGGCCGGAGCGTGGCTCGAGGATTTCCTGGCGGGCCGCGCGGGGTTGCACATCGAGTGGGATGCGGAGCAGTCCAGACTCCGGTGCGGCGGCTGACCGGCCGGGTATCTTCACTTCCGGCATGCATCGCTCCGAAGATCCGATCGATCGTCGTTCGCTCCTGGCGGGCGTGCTCGCCCTGGGGGCCGTCCCTTCGCTCGCCATGGGCCAGGTCCAGCCGCAGGGTGCGGCGACGCCCGAGCGGCGGGGGGGTGGCGTTCGCCGTCCCTCGCCCATGCCGGCGGCACTCATGGCATGCTGGTGCGAGGGCTTCGGTGCCCCGGACCGTGTCCGACTCACCGTGACCCGGGGTCAGGCGATCAAGGTGGCGGTCGAGGGCAAGTCGGGCGAGGGCTTCGTGCTCGTCCGCGGGTTCCTGGCCGCGGGTGCGGCCATGGAGTGCGTGGGTGCGGTGAGCAGCGCTTCGGCGGCGTCGCACACGGTGCGTTGGTCGGAAGCCGCCAAGCTGCCCGAGGTCGCCTCCATGTCGGTGGGTGATCCGATGCCGGGCAAGTTGCCTGCCGTGGAGGCGCTGCAGCTGGCGGCCGCGATCATGTCGCGTCCGGACCCTCATCAGCCCTTCGACACGACCCGCAAGCTCGAGGAGAGCGAGGAAGCCGCGGTGACCGGCGTCATGGCGGTCGATCCGGTCAGGGCGACCTACGTGAAGCCGGCGGACCGGAAGGCCTTCGGCGAAGCCATGCGGGTGCTCGCCTCCGAGCCGTCGCTCGCCGCGCTGATCGGCCCGGCGTCGCTCTGGCAGGGCGACCCCATGGCGGTGGTCTGGCCGTTGGAGCGGAACGCGCCGCCACGACAGATCGTCATGACCGGCCAGCGGGTGCAGGCCTCCATCCTGCAGGCGGCGCGCGTGGGCGCCATGCTCGATCCGCTGGTGCTTCCTCCGGATCAGGTCGAGCCGGTCGCGGCCGCGAACGCGGAGGTGGCCAAGGCCATCGCCACGGTGGCCCGCCTGGGGGGTTGTGCCAGCGCGGATCCGGTGATCATCGGACGTGTCGGCGTGGTCGCCGAGCGGCGACCGCGGCCCACGCCCGCGTTCCTGGAGATCCTCCGCATGGAGGGATCCGACACAGGAGGCTCCTCATGAGCGGCACGGCACGCATCTATTCGGGCGAAGGGGACAGTCTGGTGGAGGCTCCGCACGCCGGGCCCCGGGTCACCCTGGTGCCCAGTGGCGATCCCCGGACCGTGGGTGGCGGGCGGACCATCCGCCTCCAGTGGGGGCAGCACCTCCTGAACGATCTGGTGGAGGGCCGGTACCGCACGGTCATCTGCGGCATCAACGAGACCGACAACGCCCGCGGCGTGCTGGGCGAGCTGCTGAAGCTGATCCCCACGAGCCAATGGACGCTCTCGAGCGCCACGAGCTTCGCCCGCATGTTCCGCGGCGCCGTGAACATGCACGCTCGCGACGATCGCGAGCCCTATGTGCTCAAGTTCGACCTGGACCGCCTGCTCATCCTGGCGCTGCTCCGCCCGGCCGACCGCGACCACTTCACGCTGGAGGACATCTACCGGGGCTTCCGCACGGTGAGCCGCATGCTGGAAGGTCGCAAGGACCGCCAGCCGGTGTGCAGCGTCTCCTTCCTGGGAGCCAAGTCGAACCGGCTGCAGGATGCGCATGGCCACGAGCCCAGCCTGGAGGCGGTCCTCGATGCCATGCACCAGGCGGGCTTCGCCGGCGACGTGTACCCGCCCATCACGCTGTGGGACGTGCCGCACACCGCGGTCTTCGCCACCTATCCGTTCCCCGAAGGCCTCTCGCGCATGCGCGAGGGCAGCAGCTGACGCTCACGCGTCCACGCGAAGGTCGACGAACTTCCTCCGGCGGATCCGCTCGTTCCCCAGCTGGCCGCATGCCGCCATGGCGCTCCGGCCCTTGGTGCCGCGCCGCTTGCAGAACTGGCCGTTGTCGATCGCCCGCCGCACGAAGGCGTCGGTCTCCGCCTCGGTCGGCGCGCGCCACGGGCTGTCCCGGCGGGGGTTGTAGGGGATCACGTTGAGCGAGCACTTGAGCCCCTTCAGCAGCGAGCACACCTCGTCGCAGTGCTCCGGGGCGTCGTTCACCCCGGGAATGAGCACGTACTCCATGCAGAACACGGCGGAGCGTCGCACCGGCCACGCCCGCAGCGCCTCCAGCACGCCGGCCACGGGCTCCGCCCGGGTGATCGGCATGATGGTGGCCCGCAACGCGTCGTTGGGCGCATTCAGGCTGAAGGCGATGTTGAGCTTGCGGAAGCCTCGCTGCTCGGCGAACTCGGCCAGCCGTCGCACGCCTTCCGCGCGGCCCACGGTGCTCACGGTGATGTTCGCCGCCGGCACGCCCGCCCCGCGATGGTCGGTGAGCACGCGGATGGCCTGCAGCACCGCGTCCAGGTTGTCGGTCGGCTCGCCCATGCCCATGAACACGATGTTCTTGATCGGGAATCCCCGGCCGCCCTCGAAGGGGTTCTCCACGCGGTGCCGGGCCACGAACCACTGCTGCACGATCTCCGCGGCCGTCAGGTTCCGCATGAGCCCCATCTGGGCCGTCTCGCAGAAGGTGCAGCCCATGGCGCAGCCCACCTGGCTGCTCACGCAGAGCGTCCGGGTCACCCGCTCGTCGCGGTACATGGGAATGACCACGCTCTCGGTCTCCAGCCCGTCAGGCAGCGGGAGCGTGAACTTCACGGTGTCGCCGTCGACCAGGGTGCGGGCCGGTGATGGCACCATGTCTCGTGCCCACGCCGGCGGCTGGTCGCCTCGGAAGAAGGCGCTGTGGCCGGCCAGAGCCTCGGCATCGCGGAGGCCGATCGATCGGGCCCGCTCCAGGGTCTCGGCGGATGTCTGGCCCAGCAGCTGCACGACTCCAGCGTAGCGGCGAGGGTGGCCAATCCGGAAACGGGCCTCGGCAATTCCCGCCCTCGTGCCTCCGTCATGACGCGTCGGCCTCCGCTTTCCTACCATCCCGCCTCCCATGCACCTGAAGCGAAGCGATCACGAGCACGGTCCGCCGATCGTCCCGGTCACCTTCCTCCTCGAGGACCCCGAGGGCCTCACCGGCACGGAGCAGCGCGAGTGGCAGCTCATGGGGGGCGAGGGCGAGAGCCTGCTCGAGCTGGCCATGGACCACGGGATCAACATCGAGCACGCCTGCGGCGGCGTCTGCGCCTGCAGCACCTGCCATGTCTACGTGGAGAAGGGCA
>CAIOTP010000330.1 GCA_903861235.1 uncultured bacterium
CGAGGTGCTCGATCGCCTGGCGCGCCGGTTCGGCGACCCGCCGGCCGCGGCGGCGAAGAGCCGGTTCGCGGGCCTGCTGGTCGAAGCCCGAATCGGCGACGAGCGCGTGCTGCTGCTGAAGCCCACCACCTTCATGAACCTCTCGGGTGCCAGCGTGCTGGAGGCCGTGCGCTTCCACAAGCTGGAGGCCGCGAGCGACCTGCTGGTGGTGACCGACGACTTCGCCCTGCCCTGCGGCGCCATCCGGCTGCGGGCGCAGGGCGGCGACGGCGGTCACAACGGGCTCGGCGACATCACGCGAAGGCTCGGCAGCGACCGGTGGCCGCGGCTCCGCTTGGGCGTGGACGCGCCGGGCCGTGTGCCGACCGAGTCGTACGTGCTGGGCACCTTCACGCCGGAGCAGCGCAGCCGCCTGGAGCCGGGTCTGGACCTGGCCGCCGAAGCGGTCGCCTGCTGGGCCACGGAAGGTCTGGAGACCGCCATGAACAAGTTCAACCGTCGCGGCGTGGGAGCGGCCGCAGGCGAAACGTGACCGCTCCCTTCGCAACGCAACCCGCATCGCAAGACACATCGACACCGATCCAGAAAGGACACACACCATGGACGCAACGATCACGGCCGAGCGCACCCGCCCCTACGAGGGCATGTTCCTGTTCCCGCAGTCGGCCACGGCCGATCTGCAGGGCTCCATCGACCACGTGAAGGAGATCCTGGCGCGCAGCGGCGCCGAGGTGCTCTCCATCGCCAAGTGGGACGAGCGACGCCTGGCCTACGACATCAAGGGCAACAAGCGTGGCCTGTACATCCTGGTCTTCTTCCGCGTGCTCAGCTCCAAGCTCTCGGGCATCGAGCGTGACTGCAACCTGAGCGAGAAGCTGCTCCGGAGCATGGTCACCCGTGCGGACCACCTGACCGAGGAGCAGCTGCGGAACGCCGAGGCCATGCAGCGGACCGCCGACGAGGCCCGCCTGCGCGGCGCCGGCGACGAGGCCGAAGTCCCGGCCGAACCGGCCTGAGCCACGCCCCTGGACCTTCGCGACCCCGCTCCGGCGGGGTCGCTTTCTTTTTGGCCTTTTTGCCCGAACTTCCGCCTGTGTCCGAAGTGCGTCCCGGGGGCAGCCGTATATTGCGGACACGCGAATGGAGGCGCGACACACATGGCAAGTTTCAACAAGGTTCTTCTGATGGGCAATCTCACGCGGGACGTGGAACTCAAGTACACGCCCAACGGCAACCAGGCGGTGGCCAACTTCGGCATCGCCTGCAACCGTCGCTTCAAGACCCAGTCGGGCGAGGAGCGCGAGGAGACCACCTTCGTCGACTGCGAGGCCTGGGGCCGCACCGCCGAGGTGATGAAGGAGTACCTCTCCAAGGGTCGTCCGGTCTTCGTCGAGGGCCGGCTCAAGCTCGACCAGTGGGAGGACAAGGAAGGCAAGAAGCAGTCCAAGCTTCGGGTCGTCGTCGAGAACTTCCAGTTCATCGGCGGCCGCTCCGAAGGCTCGGGCGGCGGCGAGCGTCCGGCGGCCCGCGGTGGCCAGGCCTCTCAGCAGGCCCACACCGAGGTCGCCGAGACCGACATCCCCTTCTGAGCCCGACCACCGGCCTCACGGCATGGCGAACGCCGCCTCCGGGCCCTTTCAGGGGCCTTGAGGCGGCGTTCCATTTCGTGCATAATGTGAGGCTCGCCGCCGCGGGCGGCCCCATGTGGGGCGTGCCCCGAACCGTTGGGTGCAAGCGGCCACCCTCAACTCCCCCGAAGCGGGGAAGGACAGCGTCATGGCCTCGAAGAAACTCGAACTGCTCCTGAACAAGACCGTGGAGAACCTGGGCCTCGTCGGCGACGTGGTCAAGGTGAAGCCGGGCTACGCCCGCAACTTCCTGCTCCCCAACCTGCTGGCGGAGCACCCCACCGCCGAGAAGATCGAGGCCCTCAAGGACGCCCGCGCCAAGGCCGCGGCGGAGATGGAGAAGCTGCGGTCCGACCGCGCGGCGATCATCGCCAAGCTCGAAGGCCTGACCATCAAGCTCGTCCGCAGCGTGAACGACCAGGGCGCCCTGTACGGCGCCGTCACCGAGCGCGACATCGCCGACCAGCTGGCCAGCCAGGGCTTCGTGGTGGAGATGCGGGCCGTCCGCCTGACCACCCCCATCCGCCGAATCGGCAACTACAGCTGCGCCATCGTCTTCGATCGCGAGCTCCGCACGGAGATCGGCATCGAGGTGGCCCCGGACCGTGCCCTCGAGGCGTTCGCCCGGACCGAGGAGGCGGAAGCCCCCGCTCCCGAGGCCGAGACTTCCGAGGGCGGCTCGGCTCCCGAGGCCGAGGCCAAGCCCGCCAAGGGCAAGGCCAAGGGTGGCGACGAGGCCGAGGCCGCGTCCACCAAGAGCGCCCGCTCCCGCAAGGCCTGACCGGCCCTCATGACCCTGGAAGAGCCCATGGAAGGGTTCCCGGCCCCGCTGGACACCGATCCCGGAACCGACGCCGCCGATTCTGCGGTCGATTCGGCCGACGGGCCGATGCTTGTTGCCGTCAAGGAGGACGACCCCGTGAGTGCCATCGCCATCCGTCGCGAGATCCTGCCGGAGACCCGCCAGAGCCGAACGCACAAGTTCATGATCGGGGGGCACGAGGGCTACCTGACCATCGGCCTCTTCCCCGACGGCCGCCCGGGCGAGATCTTCATCAAGATGAGCAAGGAAGGCAGCACGCTGTCGGGGCTCATCCAGGGCTTCTGCCGGGCGTTCAGCCTGGCCCTGCAGCACGGCCTGAGCGTGCGAGACGCCAGCGACCGATTCCGTGGCATGAGGTTCGAGCCCATGGGAGCCACGAACAACCCGGACATCCCGGAGGCTGCGAGCATCCTGGACTACGTGGCCCGCTACCTGCAGATCAACTTCGTCGAGCGCGGCTGAGCCGCAGCCGCATCACACGTCCGCGGTCGCCGGCGGCATGACCGCGGGCAGCCGCTTCCGCAGCACCGCCGCCAGCGAAGAGGGCTCCAGAAAAGCCGCGGGTGGACGGACGAAGACTTCGCGCAGGCCGTCCTCGCCCACGCCTCCCACGTCACGCACCGTGCCCTGCATGCCCCGGAACGCCTGGTGGAAGATCGTCGTTTCGCGGCAGCGGATCACCAGATCGGGCCCCTGCAGCGACATCCTCCGGGCGCCCAGCAGCCCCAGCATCACGCGCAGGTCGGCGACCTGCAGAAGCCGCCCCACCGCCTCAGGGGGTTCTCCGTAGGCGCTTCGCAGGTCGTTCTCCAGCTGCGCCACCGCCTCGCGGGAGGACACGCCCGCGGCCCTTCGGTAGGCCTCCAGCCGACGCCGATCACTGGGGATGTAGCCCCTGGGAATCCAGCCGCCCAGCCCGATCTCCACCTGCACGTCCGCCAGTCGCGGCCGCTCGCGCTTCTGCAGGCCGTCCACCGCCTCCTCGAGCAGCTGGCAGTACATCTCGTAGCCCACGGCGGCGATGTGGCCGCTCTGCTCCGCTCCCAGCAGGTTGCCGGCGCCGCGGATCTCCAGATCCCGCATGGCGATGCGGAAGCCCGCGCCCAGCATGCTGTAGTCCTCGATCGCCTTGAGGCGACGAAGAGCCTCGTCCGTGACCGGCCGGTCCTGCGGAAGGAACAGGTAGCAGTACGCGCGGTGGCTGCTGCGACCCACGCGGCCACGGAGCTGGTGCAGGTCGGCCAGGCCGTAGAGGTCGGCCAGATCGATGAACATGGTGTTGGCCCGTGGATTGTCCACGCCGCTCTCGATGATGCTGGTGCTCACGAGCACGTCGCACTCGTGGCGCATGAATCGGAGCATGACCCGCTCCAGCTCCTCGGCCGCCATCTGGCCGTGTCCGATCTCGATGCGGGCCTCGGGCACGAGCCGCTGCAGCCGCTCGGCGGCATCCTGCAGCCCCTTGATGCGGTTGTGCACGTAGTAGACCTGGCCCTCGCGGGCCAGCTCGCGTCGCACCGCCTGCTGCAGCCGATCGGCGGCGAACGGGATCACCTCGGTCACGATCGCGCGGCGGTCGGGCGGCGGCGTGGTCAGGCTGCTGATGTCGCGGAGCCCCAGCAGCGACATGTGCAGCGTGCGCGGAATCGGCGTGGCGCTCAGCGTGAGCACGTCGGCGGTGGC
>CAIOTP010000331.1 GCA_903861235.1 uncultured bacterium
AGGAGGTGACCGACTTCAAGCGGAACGTGCCGGCGCATGTGCTGGCCAGCAGCAACGACCAGGATGTGGAGCGACACACGGCGCTGGGCATCCTGGCCATCGAGCGTGCCAAGCGCATGGTGGAAGCCGGCAAGGACGTGGTGGTGCTGCTGGATTCGCTCACCCGCCTGGGCCGGGCCTTCAACAACAACCGCAAGTTCGCCAGCGGCGGCCGCACCATGAGCGGCGGACTGGACAACCGGGCGCTGGAAGTGCCCAAGCAGCTCTTCGGCGCAGCCCGGCGCTGCGAGGAGGGCGGGTCGCTCACCATCATCGCCACCTGCCTGGTGGACACCGGCAGCCGAGCCGACCAGATCATCTTCGAGGAATTCAAGGGCACCGGCAACATGGAGCTGATCCTGGACCGCACCATCAGCGAAAAGCGGATCTTCCCGGCCATCAACCTGGCCGCCAGCGGCACCCGCAAGGAACATCTGATGCTGGGCGAGAAGGAACTCAAGACGGTGACCGCCCTTCGGCGCCGGCTGCTCAGTCTGCCGCCTCATGTGCAGGTGGAGCAGCTCCTCGCCGCCCTGAAGCGGTACGCCACCAACGAGAGCATGGTCGGTGGCCCGCAGGCCGCCGCCGCCGGCTGACCCGCCCACGGGCTCGCGGGCGGTCCCCGGCTCCGTTACCCTCCGCGCATGGCTGAATCCAACGCCCTCAATGGCATCCGCGCGGGCATCTTCGTGGCCACCGCCGTGGTGCTGGCGCTCGCCGTGACCTTCGTCCTGATGAAGGTCAATCCCTTCGAGTCCCGCAACAGGTTCGCCGTCGACTTCACCACCGCCGACGGGGTGGCGGGCCTCAACAAGGGCAGCGACGTGCGTGTGGGCGGCGTGGTCACCGGCCGCGTGATCGAACTGGAGCCCATCATCGACGAGTCCGCACAGCGGCTCGACGGCATCCGGGTGCACATCGAGCTGAGCGCCGAGGTTCCGCTCTACTGGGCCGCGGACAATCCCCAGCGGGCCAAGGTGGTCCGTGTGCCCAGCCTGCTGGGCAACACCGCGTCGGTGAACTTCATCAGCGTGGGCAACCCGCCCTGCCCGCGGCTCGAGCCCGGTGGTGCCATGAGGGCCATCGAGGGCACAGGCATGCTGGCCTCGCTGGTGGGCCCGGAGAACTCGGAGAAGGTGCGACAGACGCTGTCCGACGTGGCCGAGATGGTGCACTGGGCCCGCGGCCAGCTGCCCGAGGACTATCGCACCAAGGTGGTGCCGGTGCTGGACAACCTGAACACCATGATCGCCGCCCTGAACAAGGACTACGGCGAGTGGCGCGTCCCCATCGGCAACACCATCACGCAGGCCTCGTCGGCCGTGAAGCAGGCCAACGACCTGCTGACCGACAACAAGGGCAGGATCAACGCCGCGGTCGCCGACGCGGCCGCCACGCTCGACAACACCAAGGCCATCACGGCCGACCTGCGTCAGAAGAGCATGCCGGCGCTGCAGCGGCTGCTGGACAAGGGCGCCAACGCGGCGGACACGCTGGCGGACAGCCTGGACCAGGTCGAGCGCGAGCTCGCGTCCGACCTGCCCGCGATGCGCCTCTTCCTTTCGGACGCCCGCGAGATGGCCAGCCAGCTCAAGCTGGCCGCGGTGGAGGTGCGGCACAGCCCGTGGAAGCTGCTCTACCAGCCCAAGCCGGGCGAAGTGGCGCACGAGAATCTCTACGGCGCCGCCCGCAGCTTCGCCACCGCCACCGAGGACCTCCGCGCGGCCAGCGCAAGCCTGCAGCAGGCGGTCTCGCAGATGCCCGACCAGTTCCGGGACGACCCCAAGTTCCGCGACCAACTCCAGGGCCAGGTGGCCGAGGCGCTGGCCCGGTACGAAGCGGCGCAGCGGCGGCTCGCCGACGTGCTGGACGCCCCCGCCTCCGAAGGCGGCGAGGGCCGCTAGGAACGCCGTCCGTTGCCCTCCCACGCTCCCAACCCGCTGCGCGAGGCCCGGGTCGGGCTGCTGACCCTGTGCCTGATCCTGGGGGCGACCGCCACGTGCATCGTGCTCTCGAGCGTGAGATGGCAGCCTCGCGAGAAGTACCAGCTTGCCTTCCGCGTGAATCAGGACGCCACCGGCATCGAGGTGGGCACGCCCGTCCGCATGGGAGGCATCCCATGGGGCGAGGTGACCCGCGTCTCGCGCGGCGAGATTCCCGCCGAGGGCACGCTCACCGCCCTCGCGGAACCCGGCGCCGTGGGCAAGTCGCGCGGCACGCTGGTGGAGTTCGAACTGGACTCGCGGCTGGAGCTCTGGCCCGACGCCAAGGTCACGAGAGTGGCGACCATTCTGGGCGGCGACGTGCATCTGGTGGTGGTCGACACCGGACTCACCCGAGGCTCCATGGCTTCGCTGGCCCTCAAGACCCGTGAAACGCTCGGCCAGCGCGAGATCCTGCTGGCCTGGGAGGGCAGCACGACCGTGCCCTCGCTGGTCGGCACGCGACTGGCGAGCCGGCTGGCGCAGCTGCCCGACGACTGGAACGCCCTCGAGCAGTTCTTCGGCGGCCAGATGCAGGAGTCGTTGGCCAGGAAGCGCGACACGCTCACCGGGGCATTCACCTCGCTCCGCGACCGCACACGCGCCGACCTGAAGGTGTGGGAGCCGGCGCTGGAGCGACTTCAGGCCGACTTCGGCCCGATCCGCGAGGAACTCTCCGGTCCCGGGGGCGCGGCGGCCATGGTGGAGAACGGCTGGAAGTCCATGCGTCCCGACATGGACGCCATCGAGAGGGATTTCGGCGACCTTCGCGCTCGCCTCGAGAAGGACACCGAACCCCGCCTGCTCGCCCTGGCCGATCGTGCCGCGGCGGAATGGGCCCGCACCCAGGCGGTCTGGTCGCGCCTGGTCGAATCCGGTCGCGACGCCGTCGATGCCTACGGCTCGTTCATGGCTGACAGCAGCCTGATGGCGGGCCAGCTCTCGCACGCCATGGACGACGGGATCACCCTGCTCGTGAAGTTGCTGCTGGGCAAGCCCGGCGAGGACGGCATGACCCGCCTGCAGCGTTTCGAGGCGGCCAGCCGACTCGCGGTGGCGCTGGGCGATCTCCGCACGGCCAACGACGCCCTGCAGTCGCTCGCCGACGGCACCGAGAGCGTGGACCCGGCCATGGCCACCCGCCTTCGCCAGGCGGCCGCTCGGGCGGTGGAGCGGTTCCGCACCGCCATCGACCGGCTGAACCAGCTCTGGCAGCAGCCCGCGCGATGAGCGGGCTCCGGGGCGATGATCCCACGATCGCGCCCTATCGCGATGTGCGGGATGCGGATCTGCGTGGCGAACACGGCCTGTTCCTGGTGGAGAGCGCGCGGTGCGTGGCTCGATTCCTTCGTGCCTGCCGGACCGGGGCGTTCCAGGCCGTCAGCGTGCTCGCCGATCCTCGGCACCTGCCGTCGATCGGGCCCGCCGCCGCCGCCGTGCAGTGCCCGGTGATCGAGGCGCCGCTGCAGGAGATCGCCGCATGGAGCGGCTACCGCTTCCACCACGGTGCGCTGGCGCTGGGCCGACACACCGCCGGGCTGCCGCTGCCCGATCTGCTGGCCGCCCAGCCACCCCGGGCCACCCTGGTGGTGGCCGACGGCGTGGTGCATGTGGACAACATGGGCTCGCTCTTCCGCAACGCGGCGTGTCTGGGAGCCACCGGCGTGCTGCTGGGGCCGGGCTGCGCGGATCCGCTGGGGCGCAAGGCCGTCCGCATCAGCATGGGCCGGGTCTTCGGCGTGCCCTGGGGTTGCACGCCGGACCTGCCGACCGCCCTCGACCAGGCTCGAGCGGCGGGGTTCCACCTGACCGCGGTGGAGCAGTCCCCCACGGCGACCCCCCTGCACCGGTGGACACCGGCCCCGCGAGCGGCGCTGCTGCTGGGTGCCGAAGGCCGCGGCCTCGATCCCGCTCTGCTGGCCACCTGTGACGCCTGCGTGGAGAGTCCCTCCGCGCCCGACCCGCTGGCCGGCGAAGGCGACGGACCCCCGAGCCTGAACGTGGCCACCGCGCTAGCGGTCGTCCTGGGCGAACTGGGCCGCCATCGCTGACGCGCCGGCGCCGCGAAGTTCGCCCTCGGCGGGCGCGGGCTTCTCCTCGCGCAGACGCTCCACACGGGCTCCAAGCGCGTTCAGCGTCTCCTCCATGCGGTGGTACCCGCGATCCAGGTGGTACACGCGGTTCACCACGGTCTCGCCCTCGGCCGCCAGTCCGGCCAGCACCAGGCTGGCGCTGGCACGAAGGTCGCTCGCCATGACCGGCGCCCCGTAGAGCTTGCCGCCGCCGGCCACCACGACGGTGGGACCCTGCCGGTACAGCTGGGCGCCCATCCGCATGAGCTCGGCCACATGCAGGAATCGCTCGGGATAGATCTTCTCGGTGATCACGCTGTTGCCCTCGGCCATGCACACCAGCGCCATGAGCTGGGCCTGCAGGTCGGTGGGGAAGCCGGGGTGCGGCTGCGTGGTGATGGTGGTCGGGCGAAGGTTCCGCTCGCTGGTCACCCGCACCGTGCAACGCATGGGATCGTCGCCTGCGACGCGGTCCACATGCACGCCGATCTCACGGAAGTGCTGGATGGTGGCCAGCAGCGCGTCGTAGGGGAAGTCGTCGAGCGTCACGTCGCCGTTGGTCATGGCGGCTGCGGCGGCATAGGTGCCGGCCACGATGCGGTCCGGCATGACCACATGGCTCACGCCACCCAGCTCGTCCACGCCATCCACCACCAGGCGTGGGCTGCCCGCGCCCTGGATCCGGGCGCCCATGGCGTTGAGCATGTTCGCCAGCTCGACCAGCTCCGGCTCGCACGCCGCGCACTCGATCACGGTGCGCCCCTCGGCCAGCACGGCGGCGCTGAGCACGTTCGCGGTGCCCAGCACGGTGCTTCCGAAGGGGCCTCCCAGGAAGATGGTCCCGCCCTTCAGGCGGTCGGCGGTGGCGATGATGTCGCCGCCCTTGAGCTCGATCTTGGCGCCCAGGCCCTCCAGCCCCCGCAGGTGCAGGTCCACCGGACGGTGACCGAAGGCACAGCCGCCCGGCATGCTCACCACGGCGCGCTTGCGACGGGCCAGCATGGGTCCGAGCACGCAGATGCTCGCCCGCATGGTGCGCACGATGTCGTAGCGGGCGTGCACGCTGGCGGGGTCCACGCTCCGCATGGAGATGCCGCCGGGCACGGTGCGCGTCTCCACCCCCAGCTCGTTCAGCAGCCGGCCCATGTTGGCGATGTCCGCCAACGGCTTGATGTTGTGCAGGGTGACGGGCTGGTCGGTCAGCAGGCTGGCCGCCATGAGCGGCAGGGCGGCGTTCTTGGCTCCCTCGATCCTGACGCGTCCCGAGAGC
Source organism: uncultured bacterium (assembly GCA_903861235.1). GTDB lineage: Bacteria > Planctomycetota > Phycisphaerae > Phycisphaerales > SM1A02 > SYAC01. Next base: position 5,364 of record CAIOTP010000331.1, read on the forward strand.
CGGCGGCCACCTTCGATGCGGAAGAAATCCATGGTGCGAATCGTTTCCTTCAGGGGCTGGTGGAGGATTCCCTTCCATCGGCCAGCCATGTCCGCGGGCGACACAATCGCGGGACGCTCCTACGATACCGACCGTGAGCACCGTCGTTGAACTCGCGGGCGAGCCCCGCCTGCCGGAAGTGAAGATGCACCTCGTCCCCCCCACCGCCCCCGCCCAGGGATCGGTGGTCAGCAACCAGCTCTGCATGAAGGGCCGCTCGGCCAGCTTCGTGCGGCATGTCTGCATCGACGTGGGCTCCACGGCCCTGGCAGGCAACTTCCGGGCCGGCCAGAGTTTCGGCGTGGTGCCCCCGGGCGTGGACGCCCATGGCAAGCCCCACAAGGTCCGGCTCTACTCGATCGCCAGCCCCAGCTGGGGGGAGGATGGTCACGGCCGTGTCCTGGCCACCACACCCAAGCGCCTCGTCGCCGAGCGGAGCCCCCAGAAGCCGGGCGACGACCCCCACGAACACGGCCTCTTCCTGGGCCTCTGCAGCAACTACGTGTGCGACCTCAAACCCGGTGATCCGGTGGCGGTCACCGGTCCGGCCGGCAAGCGGTTCCTGCTGCCCGAGGATCCCTCGCAGCACGACTACCTCTTCCTGGCCACCGGCACCGGCATCGCCCCGTTCCGTGGCATGCTCATGGAGCTGCTGCAGGGCCCGCCCGAGGGCAGCCCCTGGCAGGCCAGGTGGAAGCGCTGCGAGAGCCGTGTCGAGCTGGTCATGGGCAGCCCCTACACCACCGACCTGCTCTACGACGACCTGCTGCGCGACCTGGCCGCGAAGAACCCGAACTTCCACTACCACCCCGTGATCAGCCGCGAGACGCGGACCGACGGTGGCCGCGGCGAATACGCCCACCAGTTCATCGAGCGTCGCCTGGGCGACCGCTTCGACGCCATGCTCCGCAATCCCCGCACCCTGATCTATGTCTGCGGCCTGGCCGGCATGCAGATGGGACTCTTCCGCATGCTCGGCGAGAAGGGCCTCTCCGCGGGCTACCTGACGGTGGACGAGCAGATCGCCTCGGTGCCCCCGAAGGAGTGGACCGACGAGCATCTGAAGCGACGCGTGCGTCCCACGCATCGCTGCATGATCGAGGTCTACTGAGCGCCCGCGTGGGCGCCTGATCCGCATTTCGCCGCGGAGCACGACCCTCCTATCCTGTGCCCGTGGATCCCCTCCAGCCCGACGACGATCGCGCCCAGAACCTGGCCGAGAAGGCTCGGGAACATTTCCACAAGGGCCGACTGAAGGAGGCGGAGGCCTGCCTCCGCGAGGCCATCGAGCTGGAGCCGGGACACGGCGTGCTTCGCATGCACCTGGGCATCACGCTGCAGGCGCAGGGGCGCACCGACGAGGCGCTCCGCTGCTTCGAGCTGGCCTCACGCCGCTCCCCGGACCAGCCGGAGCCCCGGCTGGCCGCGGCCGTGGCCGCCGCTTCGCTCGAACGTTGGTCGCTGTCGCTCAAGTGGGCCGAGGACGCCTGCCGCTGCAAGCCCGACCTGGACGGGGCGTGGGCGTGCCGCATCGAGTCGCTCCGGAGGCTGGGTCGCCGCGAGGACGCGAGCCTGGCGTTCTACATGTCGCAGCAGCATGTCGAGCAGGGCCCCGCCTCGCTGCAGGCCATGTCGGAGGTCCTGCTGGAGGAAGGCAAGTCCGATCGCGCCGCCTGGTGCCTTCGCGAAGCGCTCCGTCTGGAGCCAGGACTGGCACGGGCCCGCATCCGCCTGGCGCAGCTGTCCGCCGACGGCGGCCAGTCCCATCGCGCCGTGGAACTGCTCACCGAGGAGGTCCGCAAGCACCCAGGGGATGTGGCCGCCTGGCTGGCCTTCGGCGACCTTCTGGTCCGCCTGCGCCGCTCGCCGGAAGCCGCGGAGAAGTACCGCCGCGCCATCGAGCTCGATCCGGACAGCGCCGCCGCCCGGTGGCGACTGGGCACGCTGGCCCTGGCGTCACGCCGCCTGGAGGAAGCCTGCGCCGAGCTGGAGATGGCCGTGCGGCTGGACGAATCCAACCCGGCACCCCGCGTGGAACTGGCCCACGCACGGCTGGAACGAGGCGAATCCGCGGAGGCCGCGCGGCTGCTGGAGGTGCACGCCGAGCGCACGCCTCCGGAGCAGGACGATCGGCTGCAGAACGCCCAGGCCGCCGCTTCCCTGGGCGAACTCATGCTCCGCGCCGGCCGACCCGCCTTGGCGGCACGCACGCTTTCGGCGGCGCTTCGATTCCCCGCCTGTGCCCGCGACGCCCAGGTCCTCCGCAAGCTCGCCCTGGCGCGCTACCGCGCGGGTGATCTTCCCGCGGGCGACGACGCCAGCCGCCGCCTGCACCGGCTTCATCCTGCGGACCGCGCTGCCGCCTACAACCTGGCGCTTTCGGCCCTCCAGCGCGACCGCCTCGACGAGGCGGCCGAGTGGATCCGCACCGGACTTCGGTCGCATCGCAGCGACGGCGGGTTCCGGCGCCTGTGGCTTCGCCTCTGGCTTCGGCGCGCAGCATGCCTGGTCCAGCGCAACCGGCGGACTTCGGCGCCAGGCTCGTGAGCCCGAGAGTCAGTTCGCGGCGTTCGTGAAGGGCAGCAGGGCCATGTGACGGGCCCGCTTGATGGCCGAAGCCAGCGTCTTCTGCTCGCTCGAGGAGAGCTGCAGTCGCTTGCGGCCAAGGATCTTGCCGTTGCCGGTCATCATGCGACGGAGCTCGTCGACGTTCTTGTAGTCGATCGGGCCCTTCATGGTGCGACGTTCGGCAGGAGAGGTGAACTGGGTCATGGTGATGGCGTCCTGGATCTCGGGTTCGAGAGCCCCCGACGGCCGGGGGCGACGAGCCGGGTAGTGTAGCCGAAACCCGCCCCTGCCCCAACCGCACCCCCGCCTCCATGCCCCTGATCCTTTCCGACCTGCATCTGGGGCTCTCCCCCTTGGAAATCCGCGATCTGGAGCCGGTGCTGGACCTGGCGGACGAACTCTGGCTCAACGGCGATGCCGTGGAGACCCGGCACGCCCGCTATCGAGACCGGGGCCTCAGGCTCTGGGGCGATCTGCAGCGGACTTGCGCCCGCCGCGGCGTGACCATCCGCCGGCTGAGCGGGAACCACGACCACGACGACGCCCTTCCCATGCACCTGGAGCTGGGCGAAGGCAGGATCCTGGTCACCCACGGCCACGCCTTCCTGCCGTGCATCGCCCCATGGTCGGTGTGGGCGGCCGAGGCGGAACGCAGGCACCGAGCGTGCCTTCAGGCCTTGCCTCCGAGCGAGCGAGACACCTTCCAGGCGGCACTGCTCGCCGCCGCAAGCGCGGCCGAGGCCGCGTGGAGCGATCCCACCCGCGAGCGACGCCTGCACGCGGCCGCCATGCTCACCCGACCGTGGGCCGTCATGGCCGTGCTCCGCACCTGGATGCGGTGGCCGGGCCTGGCCCACGCCTTCGTGGCACGGCACCGGCCCTCCGTCCGCCTGCTGATCAGCGGCCACTCGCACCGGCGGGGAGTGCACCGGTGCGGGAGCCTGGTGATCATGGACACCGGAAGCTTCAATCCTCCGGCCCGCGCCGCCGCCGTGCTGGTGCAGGAACGCCAGGCCTGCTGGATTCCGATCACCCGGCGCGGTGGTCGTCACACGCCGGCGTCGGAGTCGCGTTGGATCCGGGTCAGCGTCTGACGCATGCCCGCGCCCGCCGCCGCCACGGCCGCTGCATCCACGCCGTGCGAAAGCCCCGCTCGATCGATGGCCGCGAGCAGCGCCTCCGTGGCCAGGTTGCCCGGCGCTCCGGGTGCGTACGGGCAGCCTCCCAACCCCGCCGCACTGCCGTCGAAGCTTCGCACACCCAGCCGCATGGCCCGCTCCGCGCAGGCCGCGGCCCGGCCGTGGGTGTCGTGCAGGTGCAGCGTGACCTCCGAAGGCCGGACCACCCGGGCACATCCTTCCAGCAGACGCTCGATGTCCGCCTCGCTCGCGGCTCCGATGGTGTCGCCCAGATCGACCTCGGTGCATCCCATGGCCAGCAGTTCGGCGGCGACCGCGGCCACCGCCGAAGGCTCCACGGGGCCGTCGAACGGACACCGCACGACGCAGCTCACGTAGCCCCGCACGGGTAGGCCGGCCTGTCGTGCGGACCTGGCCACCGGCCGAAGGCGCTCCAGACACTCGGCGATCGACGCGTTCACGTTTCGGCGGCTGAAGCCCTCGCTGGCGCTCACGAAGACCGCCACCTTGTCGGCCTTGGCCGCCAGGGCGGATTCGAGCCCGCGCTCGTTGGGCACCAGCGCGGAGAGCAGCGTGCCGGGCCGCCGGCGCACCCGCGCCATGACCTCCGCACCGTCGGCCAGCTGCGGCACCCAACGGGCGCTCACGAAGCTGGTCACCTCGACCTCCGGAAAGCCCGCGGCCACCAGCGCGTCCACGAAGGCCACCTTCGCCTCCACGGGCACCAGCGCCTTCTCGTTCTGAAGGCCGTCGCGAGGCCCGACCTCGGTCACCCGCACCGGGCCGCTCACCGGCGGCCTCCCTCGCGTTCTTCACGGAACGCTCGGCGAAGCAGCAGCACCACGGCCCCCAGCACCACGAGCGTGAGCACCGCGGCCGCTCCGAACAGGATGAACTCCGGCTCCACGCTCATGCCTCGCCCCCGGGCAGGAAACGAAGTCGCGGCTGCACCACCGCCGTGGCCCAGTCCCCCTCCGCCGCCACCCGCAGACGCGTGCCCGGCTCACCGGCGGCGTAGCGGACCATGGCGAAGCCCACGCACGCGCTGCCCAGCATGGGCGCCGGCGAGCTGCTGGTGATGGTTCCCAGCGGCTCCCCCTCCGGCGAGGTCACCTCCGCCCCCGACACCGGCAGGCGGTCCTCCTCCATCCGCACCGCCACCAGACGCTGCTTGGGCTTGCCCAGGCTCTCCATCCGCGCCACCACCTCCTGTCCCAGGTAGCAGCCCTTGCGGAAGCTCACGCGCCGCGCGAGCAGGCCGGTCTCGTGCGGCAGCGCCTCGCGGCCGAAGTCCACCAGGAAGAGCGGCGTGCCCGCCTCGATGCGAGCCACGTTCCACGCGTGCCAACCGACCGGCCGCACGGGTGAACCCAGTTCGGCGCCGGCGCGAAGCAGCGCCTCGAACACCGTCTCCAGTCGGTCCGGCGCCACGAACGCCTCCACCCCGGGCACGCCGGCCTGGTCGCGGCGGACCAGCCAGGCGTCCGCACCGCCCACGCTCGCCTGGACACAAGCCAGATCGGTGGCCAGCGAGCCGGCCGTCATGCCGCAGGCAAGAAGCAGCGGAATGGCGGCCGCGCCGTGGAGCGCCATCCTGCCCCAGGCCTGGCTGGCGTCGCTCACGCGACAGTCCTCGGAGAAGATGAAGTCGGTCAGTTCCTTCGCCGCCGGGCCTGCGGCGAACCGGTCCACGTCAACCAGCATGCGGTCGCCGAACTCGGCCAGCAGCAGGTCCGCCTGCACACGCCCCTTGCGGTTGAGCCAGAAGCTCTCGCGAGCCATGCCGGGCTTCATGTCCTTCAGGTCCTGCGTGACCATCCGCTGCAGGAAGCCCAACCGATCCGCCCCCTCCAGCAGCAGCGTGCCGCGGTGCACGCCATCCAGCAGGCCGCAGCCACGCCGCATGGCCGCGTACTCGGCGGCGGGAGAGCCCAGGTCCGCCGCGATCTCCACGCACGCGTCGGCGGTCTCCGGCCCGTAGGGCATCCACGCCACGGCGGGCCGCAGCGGCGAGGTGACCCCCGCGTCGGGACGGGCAGCGGCCGTCACCGCCGCCTGGAGCCGGGCGGACTCCCGCTCCACGCAGCGCTCCAGTGCGGACTTGAGCGGCGAAGGCTTCACGGCGTCGATGGTACGCGCGGCGGAGGCTGGCGCGGCACGCTCAGCCCACGGGCAGCAGGAGCATGCGGGCGATCTCCATGGCCGCGTCCACGCGGGGTCGGGCCGCGAGCGCCGCGTGCATGCGGTCCCGCGAGGGCCCGTCGCTCAGCAGGCTCTCGAGCAGCCGACCCATCACCGGCATGTTGGCCTCGGGATCGATCGCGTCCAGTGCAATGGCGGCGGCACCGGCCTCCACCAGCGCCCGAGCGTTCTCACGCTGGTGCAGGTCGCGGTGATAGGGATACGGCACGAAGAGACACGGCACGCGGTTGATCTCCGCTTCGGCCACGCTGTTGGCCCCGGCGCGGGTGAGCGCCACGTCCGAGGCTCCCCACGCCAGACCCATGCGGTGCAGGAAAGGCAACACCTTGGCCTGCACACCCGCACGCCCGTATCGGTCGCGAAGCGTCTGCAGGTCCGCCTCCGGCATGGAGCCGGCCAGATGAAGCACCTGCCAGCCCCGCAGCAGCGAACCCATGACCTCCGCGAAGTGCGGCACGAAGCGATTGAGCGAGGTCGCCCCCTGCGACGCACCCGTGACCAGCAGCGTGTGCCGCGTCGGCTCCAGTCCCAGTTCCACACGGCAGCGGGCCGGATCGCCGGGCGCGATCGCGCTGCGACGCACCGGGAAGCCCAGCACACGTCCATCCCAGCCCGGAAGGCCGGTGGCCGGCACGGCGCTCCACACCCGCTGCGCCCAGCGGGCCACCGAGCGGTTGGCTCGTCCCGGCGTGGCGTCCAGGTTGATCAGCGTCACGGGAACGCCCAGGACGCGCGCCTGGCGCACCACGGGCGCGGACACGAAGCCTCCCAGACTCACCACCTGGCCCACGTTCCAGCGTCGCATGCACGCCTGCGCCCGCGACGCCGTGGCGAACCAGCCTCGAAGAAACCGCGCCGCCTTCAGCGGATGCAGCGAAGGCGGCCTCGCAGGCATGGGCTCGAAGCGTGCGCCGGCCTCGCGAAGCATGAGCGCGTCGACCGATCGGTCGCTGCAGAGGAACAGCGCATCTCGGGCAGGGTCGATCTCCAGCAGTCGCTCGGCGATCGCCAGACCCGGGCTCAGGTGCCCGCCGGAGCCGCCGCCTGCGAAGGCGATCCCCCGGCCTGCTGGATCGGAAGCGGCCATGGGCTCAGGCCGGCTGCGCGCCGCCGTCGGGCTCCGCCTCCAGCTCGCCCGAGAGCTGCAGTGCCCGCCGCCGCGCATCGGAGACCCTCGCGATCGAGGCCATCATGCCCAGGCTCAACGCGGTCAGGATCCAACCGGTGCCGCCTCGTGAGATCAAGGGCAGCGCAATGCCCTTGGTGGGCGCCAGACCCGTGACCACCGCCACGTTGATCAGCGCCTGCGTGGTGACCGTGAGCGTGAAGCCCAACGCCACCAGCGACTCGAAGTTGGTGGTCAGCGGCACCACCCTGCGCGAGCCGTCCGCATCCGCGACCTTGGCGGTGCTGGTCGCGATCGCCAGTCCCGTCAACGACAGCAGCACGAAGAGCGCCACGATGCACGCGGCGCCCGCAAGTCCCAGTTCCTCGCAGGCGATGGCGTAGATGAAGTCGGTGGTCGCCTCGGGCAGGTAGCCGAACTTCTGGATGCCGTTGCCCAGACCACGACCCGGGAGCCCGCCCCCACTGATCGCCGCCATGCTCTGGATCACGTGGTAGCCCTTGCCCTGCGCATCCTTCAGCGGATCCAGGAACGCCTCGATGCGGTTCATGCGGTACGGGCTGGTCACCACCAGGGCCACGAAGGCAAGGCCTGCGGCCGGCAGCAGCATGCCCACCTGCCAGAACCGCACGCCGGCGGCCACCAGCATGATCAGGGCCACCACCATGATCAGGACCGCCGTGCCCAGGTCCTCCAAAGCCACCAGTCCCGCCACCACGCTCACCAGCGCCAGCGGCGGCAGCAGGCCACGCGTGAAGCTGCCCAGCGCTCCCGACCTTCGGCAGCAGTGCCAGGCGACCAGCAGCGGCATGCCCCACTTGGCCAGCTCGCTCGGCTGCAGGCCCACACCGCCCACGGAGATCCAGCGCTTCGCGCCATTCACTTCCTTGCCCACCCCAGGCACATGCACCAGCAGCAGCCCCACGAAGATGGCCGCCAGCAGCCACGGCATGGGGCTGCTCCAGCCGCGTCGCGTGAACAGGCCCTCCACCCGCACGCGGGTGCCCAGCCAGAGGGCCACGACGGCCGCCACCGCGAACCAGGTGTGACGACCCAGCAGCAACGACTCGACCGTGGTGGTGCCTCCACCGGCGCTGGTCAGGCTGGCGCTGTTGACCAGCACCGTGCCCGTGACCAGCAACGCGACCACGAGGAAGATCAGGCCCTGACCTGGACGCATGGGATCGTTTCATCGGCCGGCATGTCCCGGAATCGGCAAAATCGGCCTTCGCAGGGTCGGAAACCGTAGACTGGTTCCCTCCCATGCCTGCCGTTCCCGTGTACCTGGAGACCTTCGGCTGCCAGATGAACGAGCTCGACTCCGAGCTGGTCCGGGGGCAGCTGCTCAGGCTGGGCTACTCGTTCGTGGATCGGCCGGAGGAGGCCCAGGTGGTGCTCTTCAACACCTGCTCGGTTCGGGAGCACGCCGAAAGCAAGGCCTACAGCCGCATCGGGCTGGTGGGCAAGCGCAAGGCGGCCGGCGAGCAGGTGCTCCTGGGTGTCCTGGGCTGCATGGCGGAGCGGGATGGCCTGGACATGCTTCGGAGGCATCCTCAGGTGGATGTGCTCTGTGGACCCGGCGAGCTGGACCGGCTTCCGGCCCTTCTCGACGCCGCCCGCCGGAGCGAAACCGCCACTCAGGCGGAACGGGTGGCGTTGGCGGGCAACCGGACCCGCCGAACCGCCACCCTGCACGCGGTGCAGGACGACCTGGAGACGCTCGACCTGTCGCGGGCCTTCGATCCCGACGCCGCGGGGCGAGCCCGACACAGCGCCCAGGTGCGCATCACCCGTGGCTGCAACAAGTTCTGCACCTACTGTGTGGTTCCCTACACCCGCGGGGCCGAGGTGCACCGCCCACCGGACCACATCGTGGACGAGTGCCGCCGGCTCGCCGACACGGGAGTGATCGAGGTCACGCTGCTCGGGCAGACCGTGAACCACTACCGCTACCAGCACGGCATGGCCCTCACCGTGGGTGGCCGCGAGGCTCCCCAGGTGGGGCCGGGCCTGTCCGCGTTCCGCCAGCCCGCTGCCCCGGGAGTGACCAGTTTCGCTCGCCTGCTCCAACGGATCCATGACGAAGTGCCCGCCATCCAGCGGCTTCGCTTCGTCACCAGCTACCCGCGGGACTTCGGCCCGGACGTGTTGAAGGTCATGCGGGATTGCCCACGCATCTGCCGCTACCTGCACGCACCGGCCCAGAGCGGCAGCGACCGGATGTTGACCCTGATGAACCGCGGCTACACCCGCGCGGAGTACGAAGCGTTCGTGGCGCAGGTCTTCGAGCACCTGCCGGACGCCACCCTGGCAGGCGACATCATCGTGGGATTCCCCGGCGAGACGGATCAGGATTTCGAAGCCACCTGCGATCTGGTCCGCTCGCTGCCCTTCAAGAACAACTTCATCTTCAAGTACTCGCCGCGACCCGGCACGGTGGCCATCGATCGCTTCCCGGATGATGTTCCCGACGAGGTGAAGCGACTTCGCAACAACCAGCTGCTGGCGATCCAGTCACGGACCAGCGAACGGGTGCACGCCGCGTGGGTGGGTCGCACCGTGCCCGTGCTCATCGAGGAGCACCTGGAGACGGCTGCACCCACCACCGTGAGAGGCGGCGTGGAACTCCGCTGGGAGCCATCGACCATGCCGCCGCGTCGAAGGGCGCTCCGCGGTCGCACGCCTGGAGATCTGATCGTGGCCATGGATGTGCCCTCGGGAACCGAGGGCGGAGATTGGGTGGGGCGGATCGTGCCGGCACAGGTGGAGACCGCTTCGGCCCTGCTCCTGCAGGGCCGGATGTCCCACTGATCCCCCTTCCTGAAACGTCCTGTAAAAACATCTTCAGGGGATTCAAAATGCCGTTTATTCAAGTTCGACCCCCGGACCGACCTCACAATCCGTTGCAGTTCGACAAATTCGCCGTCAAGACGCTTTCCCCGGAACTTTGGAAAGCGAATGTCCGGACTGTCGGATGGCAGGGCACAGGCTCCTGGATCTTGTGATCCATGGGTCGAGAGGGAGAAAGGCCCTGCCGGACAACTTGATCCTCCTGAAGAGAGGGAAAGGAACTGGCAATGAAGAGCCATATGTTTGTTGGTTCGACGGCGATGATCATGGGTCTGACCTCCTCGGCGCTCGCGACCGTGGAAGGCACCCGTCTGTACGGTGATGCGTACCTGGTGACGGATGGGGCCAAGCAGTACTCGGTCCTCGATGTCTACATCAGGGCCACCCAGAGCACGGACATCGTCGCCAGCGTCTTTGGCGTCGCCGCCTACAAGGCCTCCTGGGTCCAGAACCAAAACTTGTCCTTCAAGCACGCGGGCAACAGCAGTTGGGTTCCCAACTACACTGACTCCGCTGGCGCTGCCTGGGACAGTTTCGTGACCGCCGGCCTGCGCACCCAGACCAACGACGGCTACGGCGGCACTCTGACCGCGTTGACCGCGGACCCCGGCTTCAGCAACATGACCCAGGCCAACGCCACCAAGATCACGGGTCCGTCCACCGGCAACGGCCCGGGCTGGTTCCCGGCGGCTGGTGCCACCGCGGCCACCAACCCCTACTGCGTCGTCGGCTACTACAACGGCAATATTTCCAACGTCGCGAAGACCACGCAGAACATCACAGCCAACGGCATCAATGCCGGTGGCAGTCTGGACAACATGTTCATGATCGCCCGACTGGCGATCGACACGGCGGATATTGGTGCGGGCGTGATCCCGACCATCACCATCAAGCTCGCCATGACCGTGCTCAACACGGGCTCGACGAGTTCGACCGGTGGCGCAACCAACCCGGCGTACCGCGCCAACTCGACGCTCAGGTTCGTCCCCGGCCCCGGCGCCCTCGCCGCGGTCAGCCTGGCCGCCTTCATGCGGCGACGCCGGACGGCCTGAGTTGTTCACGCCTGACTGATCGAGATCCAACCCCGGAGCCGGGGGCCATCACCCCCGGCTCCGGAGGATTCGATCCAGGCATCATGTCGCGGTCAGTCCGCGGCGGACAAGGCGGTGGGTTCCACAACAAGACCCCCGCAGTCCTGCCGACACGGCAATGACCCGTGGTTGGAATGTTTCACTCGAAGAACAGGGAAGAGGTTTCACATGCGCATCGCTCACATCGGTTCGTCGATCGCTCCTGTCATGCTCGCCACGACCGCTCTCGCCACCGTGGAAGGCACCCGCCTGTACGGTGATGCGTACCTGGTGACGGATGGGGCCAAGCAGTACTCGGTCCTCGATGTCTACATCAGGGCCACC
>CAIOTP010000332.1 GCA_903861235.1 uncultured bacterium
CCCCAGGCCGAGCAGGCCGGCAAGGGGGCGGCGTGATCGACGACCGCTTCGACCGGCTCGCCTCGCTCTTCCTGGGCGAGCACGAGCCCACCCCGACCACCGGCATGGAAGCGGCCATGAGCCGCGCGACCGCTTCGCCGCCCAAGGAGGCGGCTGCGGTGATCACGCCGCTGGTGGCCGGCAACCTGCCGGTGCTCGCACATCCGTGGCTCTGGCATGTGGCCGCGCGACTGGACGCGCGTCCCACGGCGCTGCTGCGGCTGGCGGCGGACGGTGTGCAGGTGGCCATGCTCAACGCCGCCGGACCGGCGGACAGTGAACGATCGGATCTTGCCGCGTGGCTGCTGGAGGCCGCCACCGTCGCGCGTCGCTGGTTCGTGGTGCCTCGATCGGGTGGTGAGATCGACACGGTGTCGGCGCTGGAGGCCGAGGAGGCCGTGGTGGTGACCGGCGGTGATGAAGCGGCGACGGTGGCGGCCTACCAGTGGGTGCGTCGGCTGGTGGAATCCGCCAAGTCGGCGGGGCGGAGCGTGCCCCTCACGCCCATCGCGGTGGTGGGGTGCGACGAGGCGGCCGCGAGGGAGGCGGCCGCCACCGTGAGCACCGCCTCGCAGGCGTTCCTGGGCCAACCGGTCCCGATGGCTGGCGCGTTCCCCAGGCTGGAACGCACCGCGGTCACCCACCAGCGTTTCTACGGCGAGACCGTGCAGGCGGCCGAACTGCTGGCCGCCATCCGAACCGCGGGCGCCGCAGCGTGGGCGCGCAAGGCTGCCCCGGCCCCCGTCAGGCCCGCGGCACCTCGCATGCCGGATCCGGTTTCCGTGCCCGCCGTCGAGGCGACGCCTTCCGTCGCCGCCTCTCCGGCGCCCGTGCCGGCCCCGGTGATCGCCGCCGGCATGCCGGAGACGCTCGCCTCGTGCGTGCCCGGCCTCTGGCCAGTCTCGATCCGTTGTCCCGGTCACGCGCAGGTGGAGTTCGCCACCGACGAATCCGGCCGTCTGCATCTGCTGACCACCCTGGAGCACGCGGCTTCGCTGCGGGCCGCGCGTGCGTGGGCGGAGCGTCATGCCCCCATGCTTCGGGCCGGATTCCCCGGTCTGGCCGGTGATCCGCTGCCGCTGGTGGAGCGGCTGGTCTTCGCCGAGGCCCCTCGCGCCGCGGATTGGCACCATGCCGGCATGCGGCTGGACCTGCTGGTCCGCACGGCTTCGGGCTGGATGCATGTGCCGCTCAACGACGAGCGGTCCATGCTGCCCTGACGCCGTCCAGGCTCACGCCGGCAACGCCGCCCGCAGCACCCGGAGCCAGTTGCCGGCGCGGAAGCCCTCTCGCTCGGCGGCTGCAAGCCCGGCCTGGGCCAGCGCCGTGTCCAGCGCCGGGAGTTCCTCGGGCCGTTGCACGCCGACCGGGCAGTCCAGGGGCGTGAAGCCGCCGTCGAAGTCGCTGCCCAGTGCGATTGCACCGTTCCCGCCGACCTCGCGCACGCGGAGCACATGCCGGACCGCGTCGGCCAGCAGGGCGGGGCGGTCCTGGGCCAGGAACTTCCCGAAGAGGTTGAGTCCGCACAGGCCGCCTCGCGAGGCGATGGCGCGGATCTGCGCATCCGTGAGGTGACGCGGCACGTCGGCGGTGATGGCCGCGCAGTTGGAGTGGCTCGCCACCACCGGACGATCGGTGGATTCCATCAGTCCGTCGAACGCGGCGCGGCTCAGGTGGCTTGCGTCGTGAAGCATGCCGGCGGCGTCGAGGGCCCGCACCACCTCACGACCACCGGCGGACAGGGGCCCGTCGGCCGCGTTGCCGCCCGCCCATCGCGAGCCCATGGCCCAGGTCAGTCCCACCACCCGCACGCCAAGCTCGAACCATCGGGAGACATCCTCGGGAGAGCGGATGGGATCCCCGCCCTCCATCAGGACGACCACGCGGAGAGGCCCCTCCGCAAGATCGCCGGCCAGATCTGCGCGGCGACGGACGATGACGAGCTCGCCGCGCCGCTCCAGATCCAGGTAGATCTCCATCTGCCGGATCGCCGCCGCCGAGGCCAGGGCCGCGTCGCCGTCGGCGGGGTAGCCCCAGAGATCGCTCGAGCCACGCTCGGTGAACAAGGTCGCCAACGCAAGCCGAACCCCTCCGGTGCGCAGCGCCGGAAGCGTCACGCCGAAGCGGTTCCGGTCCGGCGTCGGGCGCGAAAGATCCAGCCCCTGCTGGGCGAGATAGGCCAGGTCGAGGTGTCCGTCGATCCAGGGTGCGGAGGGCATGGCGGCATTGTCGCCGGTCCGCCCCGAGGCCGCATGCCCCGTTGCGGTCACGGGTAGACTTGGCGATCCATGACGCTGGTCGCGCCCATGACCTGGCCTGCCCGCGGTGCCGCTCTCGGCATCGCCGCGGCGTGCGTCGCGCCGTTGCTGGTGGCGGCCACGCTGGTGCCCTCGCCGACCGGCATGGAGACGCATCGCCAGCTGGGCCTGCCATCCTGCACCTGGCCGGGCATGTTCGGCATTCCCTGCATCAGCTGCGGCATGACCACCGCCTTCGCGCTGGCGGTGCGCGGCAGCCTGGCGGCCGCGTTCCTGGTGC
>CAIOTP010000333.1 GCA_903861235.1 uncultured bacterium
CACCAGGTCCAGCTGCTGGCCAGGTACAGGCCCCAACCGACGGTCTGCATCGCGCGCCGCATGCCGCGATTCTCCCCCGAGGGTCGCAGGCTGTCCAATCAGGCGCCGGTCGTGGGCGATTCCGCGGTCTCGTCCGCCACGCGGGCGGCGGCGGCGGCCTTCCGTGCGGCACGGGCCTTCATCATGGCCTTGGGCGTGCAGTGGAAGGTGATCTGGCAGCGACCCACGCGCTTCGACTTGCCGTGGTCCTTCATCTGCTGCCGGATGTCCATCTCCAGGTCGATGTTGAACTCGCCGCCCGTCCGGATCCGCTCGTCCAGATCCTGCGTGGGCACGATGTCGTACACCGCGGGTCCCACGCATGGACGCAGGAACTTGTACTCCATCCGCTTGCACACCACGATGTAGTCGCTGCCCACGCGGGCGAAGAGGAAGAGCCCCGCGGCCACCTCGCTGTTGCCCAGCAGGGCGGCACCCGCCATGGCGTTGTACCAGTTGCGATTGCCACGGGTGAACGGCAGCACCGCGGTGAAGCGATTGGTGCCCACCCGCCGCATCGTGATGCCGCTTCGGAAGGCGAAGGGCAGCCAGATCATGCTGCACACCTTGTGCCAGAACCAGTTCCGGGTGCTGAGCCGGCTGATGAACGCCTCGCAGCGCTCGCCGAAGCTTCGCTTTTCCAGAGGATTGGCGCCCAGGCGGGTGCTGGCCGGCAGCGAGGTCATCCGTGCATGGTACGGGAGCCCGGGGGGGCGATCCACAGGCCTGCGGAGAGGCTCCGCAGTAGGCTCGCGCCATGCAGGTTCGGGATCTGGGCGTGTGCAGCTGGAGCCTCCGGCCCTCGGGCCCGGAGCAGCTGGTCGAGCGGGTTCGCCAGGCGGGCCTGCAGGCGGTGCAGCTGGACCTGACGCCGCTCGCCGACGGCGATCCGGCGTGGATCGACGCGGGCGCCATCCTGGCCGACGCCGGCGTGCGCGTGCTCAGCGGCATGATGCGTCCGCGTGGCGAGGACTACGCGAGCATCGCCAGGATCCGTGAGACCGGTGGCGTGCGCAGCGATGCACTCTGGCCGCAGAATCGGCATCTGGCCTCGCGTGTGGCCGAGGTCGCGGCGCGCCTGGGTGTGACCCTGATCACCTTTCATGGCGGCTTCATCCCGCACGGGGCGCATGATCCGCTCCGGGCGACCATGATCTCCCGTCTCCGCACCATGATCGACCTCTGCGCCGGGGCCGGTGTGCAGGTGGCGCTCGAGACCGGCCAGGAGTCGGCCGCGTGCCTGCTGGCGGCGCTGGACGAGATCGGCCGTCCCTGTGCTGGCGTGAACTTCGACCCGGCCAACATGCTGCTCTACGGCGCCGGCGATCCGCTGGAGGCCCTCCGTCTGCTTCGGCCATGGGTGCGCCAGGTGCACGCCAAGGACGCCGAAGGCAGCGGACAGGTGGATGTCTGGGGACGCGAGACGCCGGTGGGGCAGGGCGCCGTGCCGTGGCAGGCGTTCATGCAGGAGGTTCGGGCGCTGCCGATCCCGGTCCCGGTGGTGATCGAGCGTGAAGGTGGCGAGCGGCGTGTGCAGGAGGTCGCTGCGGCGCGGACCTTCCTGCAACCTATGCTGTAGCTCGAGATGCCCACCTACGTGTACGCGGTCATCAAGCCCGACGGCAGCCAGGGCGAGCCCTTCGAGGTGTTCCAGAAGCTCAGCGACCCGGCGCTCACCGTGCATCCGGAGACGGGCGAGCCGGTCAGGCGACTCATCGTGCCTCCGCAGGTGCAGACGCAGACCGACAAGGGGCGCTTCAGCAAGGGCAACCTGGAGCGTCTGGGCCTGACCCGCTACGAGAAGCGGGGCGACGGCCACTACGAGAAGACCGCCGGGCAGGGGCCCGACGCGATCGGTGCCGGCGACTGAGGCATGGCCAAGGACCCGGCGAAGAGGGCCGCGGAACTGAAGGACCTGCTCGAGCGGGCGAACGTGGCCTACTACGCGGACGCGGCGCCCTTCATGGCCGACAGCGAGTACGACGCGCTGCTGGCCGAGCTGGCCGAGATCGAGCGGCGGCATCCGGAACTGGCGGATCCGCACGGGCCGGTGGCGCGGGTGGGTGGTCGACCGAGCGAGGGCTTCGAGAGCGTGGCGCACCGGGTGCCCATGCAGAGCGTGGACAACACGTACTCGATCGACGACTTCCGGGCCTGGTACGAGCGGTGCGAGTCGACGCTGGGCGAGGCGCCGGTGCTGGTCGCCGACCCCAAGATCGACGGCGTGGCCATCTCGCTCCGCTACGAGCGAGGCGAGCTGGTGCAGGCGGTGACCCGCGGCGACGGCGAGAAGGGCGACGACGTCACCGCCAACGTGAAGCCGATCCGCAGCGTGCCGCTGCGGCTTCGCGGCCAGACGCCCCAGGTGCTCGAGGTGCGTGGCGAGATCTTCATGCCCAACGCGAGCTTCGATTCGGTGAACGAGCGCCGCGTGAAGAAGGGCGAGGCGCTCTTCGTGAACGCGCGGAACGCGACTGCGGGCACGCTCAAGAGCCTGGATCCCTCGGTGGTCCGCGATCGCGGGCTCCGCTTCATCATGCATGGGCTGGGCCAGGTGGAGGGCCTGCAGGCGGCGACCTACTGGGACCTGGTGCAGGCGTGCCGGGGCATGGGCATTCCGGTGAGTTCCCGCACGCAGCGATGCCAGGGCGTGGAGCAGGCGGTGCAGGCGATCGAGGGCTTCGCCGCGGAGCGGGCCTCGCTCGATCACGCGGTGGACGGCATGGTGGTGAAGGTGGATCGCCTGGACTTCCGCGAGCGGCTGGGCAGCACCAGCAAGGCCCCGCGCTGGGCGGTGGCCTTCAAGTATCCGGCCGAGCGCAAGCCCACGAAGCTGGTGAAGGTGGAGTGGCAGGTGGGCAAGGGCGGCACGCTGACACCGCGGGCCACCATGGAGCCGGTGTTCGTGGGCGGCACCACCGTGCGCCACGCCACGCTGCACAACATCGAGGAGATCCGCCGCAAGGACATCCGCGTCGGTGACACGGTGGTGGTGGAGAAGGCGGGGGAGATCATCCCGCAGGTGGTCGAGGTGGTCATGGCCGAGCGGCCGAAGTCCGCCGCGCCGATCGAGCCGCCGTCCAGGTGTCCGAGCTGCGGCGAGCAGGTGGAGCAGGAGGGGCCGAAGGTGTTCTGCCGCAACGCGGCATGCCCCGACCAGTTCCGCGAGCGGCTGAAGTGGTTCGTGGGCCGCGACCAGATGGACATCGAGGGGCTGGGCGAGGTGATCGTGGACCAGCTGGTCGATGCAGGCCTGGTGAAGCGCTACAGCGACCTGTTCACGCTCGACGCGGCCCGGCTGGCGGGGCTCGAGAGCGAGACGGTCAACAAGAAGGGCGAGACGGTGGTGCGGCGGCTGGGCGACAAGACCGCGGCGAGCATCGTGGCGAGCGCCGAGGCCGCGAAGGGCCGGGGCCTGGCTCGTGTGCTCGCCTCGCTGGGTCTGCGTCTGATCGGCGCGGCGGCGGCGAAGACGCTCGCCCGCGCGTTCCCCGACGCCGAGGCGCTGTTGGCGGCGAAGGAGTCGGACTTCGAGGCCCTGCCCGACTTCGGCGAGATCACGGCCAAGAGCCTGGCCCATGACCTGGACCGGGCCGACGTGCGCCGCATGTTCGCGGATCTCGCCAAGGCGGGCGTGGACCTGAAGAGTCCGCTGCACCGGGCGGAGGCTGCGGAGGACTCGCCCTTCGCCGGCAAGACCGTGGTGCTCACCGGCACGCTCGAGCACTTCGACCGCAGCACGCTGACCGAGCGGCTGGAATCGCTGGGTGCCAAGGTGAGCGGCAGCGTGTCGAAGAAGACCCACCTGGTCATCGCGGGTGCCGAGGCCGGCAGCAAGCTCGACAAGGCGCGGGAACTGGGCGTGCCGGTGTGGGACGAGGCGGAGCTGCTTCGCCACCTGCCCAAGGCCTGAAGCGAACAGGGCCCCGTCGCATGGACGGGGCCCTGCAGTCATGCATGCGACGATCGATCAGTTGGCGGGGGCCTTGGGGGCTTCGGGCGCCTTGGGGGCTTCGGGCGCCTTGGGAGCCTCGCCCGTGGTCGGTGGGGCGGGGATCTCGATGATCTTGATGATCTCCACCGTGTCGTTCGGCACGTCCCGCATGGGGCCCTTGCCGCCGCGGGTGTTGGCCACCTTCATGCCGGTCGGCACGGCGCGGATCGCGTCGCACGCGTCCATGCCCTGGATCACCTTGCCGAACACCGCGTAGCCGGCGCTGCCGGGGCGTGCGTCGAGCATGCCGTTGTCGACCACGTTGATGTAGAACTGCGCGGTGGCGCTGTTGGGGTCGTTGGTGCGAGCCATGGCGATGGTGCCACGGCGGTTGGAAAGCCCGTTGGACGCCTCGTTCTTGATCGGGGCCTCGGTGGGCTTCTCGTTCATCTCCTTGTCGAAGCCGCCGCCCTGGATCATGAAGTCCTTGATCACGCGGTGGAACACGGTGCCGTCGTACTGGCCCTTCTTCACGTACTTCAGGAAGTTCTCCACCGTCACCGGAGCCTTGGCGCGGTCGAGTTCGATCACGATGTCGCCCTTGCTGGTGGTCATCTTCACGTAGGCGGGGGCGGCGCCGGAGGCCGGTGCCGAAGCCGGGGCCGGTGCCGGGGCGGCCTGAGCCAGGGCGATGGAGGCGGCGAACAGGGCGGCGATGCGGGCAAGGGTCTGGGTCATGGATTCTCCTGAAGACGCGGGATGCTACCCAAACCCGTGGAGCGGAACGGCGGGCTTCCATAGCATCGCCCCATGGTCCTGCGGACGCTCCGCGCCATCTCCGACCTCTTCAGCAACGTGCGGTTCGGCATCGTGCTGCTGGTGCTGCTCTTCGTCTACATGAGCGTGGGAAGCGCCGGCGTGATCTACCCGGTGCACCCCAACCTGCTGCATCCGGACGCGTGGGTGCACGCCCAGCTTCGCCAGTGGCGGCCCTTCGAGATGACCGAGTTCGAGTGGTTCCACTGGTGGCCCTTCGACCTGCTCATGGGCCTGATCGCGGCGAACATGGTGTGGACCACGCTGCGTCGCATCCCGCTGCGTCCGGTGAACTACGGCGTGTGGGGCATCCACGCCGGCATCGTCACCCTAATCCTGGGCAGCCTGTGGTACTTCGGCACCAAGGTCGAGGGCGATGCGGCCGTGGCACGGCGCGCGATCGACATGCAGGTGACCGCCGGCGACGGTTCCCGTGGGGCCGGATGGCTGGTGGCCACGCCCGGCGCGGGCACGGAGATCCAGGCGGGAAACGAGACGTGGCGGGTCCAGGTGGCGCAGATCGACCCGGGCTGGGAGCTGCGGACCGGAGGCGCCTCGGGAGAGAAGGCCTACAGCGTCATGCTCATGGTCGAGGGCCCGCGCGGGCGTTTCATGCGCCAGGTCATCGCGGGGCGGCCCGAACTGGCCGAGGACCTGCTGCTCACGGAGGATCCGCAGCAGCCATTGCAGCGCGCCGTGAAGGTCAAGGGCACGCCGATCGTGGAGTCGACCTTCGCCGCGGTGGCCCGGTACGAGAGCCAGGGATGGTTCTACCTGAAGAACGACCTCAACAAGAGCTGGGCGCTCTATCTGCGAAGGCCGGGCGGCGCGTGGGCGCAGCGGCCCATCGAGGGGCTGCCCCTCTACAACGACTATGTGCCCGGGCCGGGCCTGGCCTTCGACGCCGCGGGTCGTGAGCCGCCGGCGCATCCGCTGCAGGTGGCCATTCCGCCCGTGTCCAAGGACGATCCGCTGCCGGGCGTGACCTTCGAGGCCACGGGCTATCTCCGCTACGCCTTCGAGCGCACGCGGCTCGCCAAGGGTGGGCCGGAAGCGCCGCTCAACCCGGCCGCCACCGTGGAGGTGCAGGTGCCCGGCGGTTCGCCGCTGGTCTCGCAGCTGCTCGCCATGGATCCCGAGCGAGACCGGGACGAGTCCGAACTGGTCACCTTTCGCTGGGCCGGCAGTGTCGAGGCGCTGGCCGCCATGCAGCTGCCCAGCCGCCTGGTGTTCGAACTGGCGGGCGAACGGGTGGAACTGCCCGCCGAGAAGTGGAATGCGGGCGGCCAGGCGTGGATTCCGGTGGGGCCGGAGGCCGCGGGCGTGGCCGTGCGCGTGGTGGCGGTGCAGGAGGGGCTGAAGCTGGCGGAGCGCCGCGTGAGCGTGGCGATACTGGACCTGCGCACGCCCCAGGGAGAGATCCGCCGCTGGGTGTTCGACGAGCCGCGGCTCGATCGCGACATGAAGCCGGGCGAGACGCCGGATCCCAGGTCGCCCGCGGTGGACCTGGCGCCCGCGGTGAAGACGCGCTTCCTGCCGGGGCTCTCCGCCACGCCGGTCACGCTGGTGGCCGGACCGGATCCTTCGCAGCTCACCGTGATCGATGCGGCCGACGGCGCCGTGCGGTCGCGGCCGGTGGCGGTGGGGCAGTCGTTGCCGCTGGCCCAGGGCGTCGCGTTGAAGGTGAACGAGCACCTGCCGCGGGCCGTGGTGCAGACGCGGCCGTTCATCGTGCCGGACCGGCAGCGGGTGAAGGACGCCCGCGAGCGCTTCGCCATGGTGCTGGTGCGTGCGCCCGATGGTCGGGCCACCTGGCTTCCCTTCCACGACATGGTGTTCGATCGACCGGAGGAGGTGCTGCGCCGAAGGGACTTCCGTCCCACACGCATGCAGATGCCCGACGGCACGGAGGTGGAGCTGCTGTTCTCGCGTCAGAGGCTGCCGCTGCCGGCGCCGATCGCGCTGGAGACCTTCGAGCTCGCGGCCCATCCGGGCGGCTTCACCGGCGAGACCAGCACCATCCGCGACTACATCAGCCTGCTCCGCTTCGGTGACGGTCAGGGCGGTTGGGGCGAGCCGGTGCGCGTGAGCGTGAACCAGCCCGTGGAGCACGGCGGCCTGTGGTACTTCCAGGCGCAGTGGGATCCCCCTGACGAGGGTGGAGCCGGCGTGGCCCCGAGCCTGGGCCTGAACTACACCGTGCTGGGCGTGGGTTCCCGGCACGGCGTGGAGATGCAGCTGGCGGGCTGCGTGATCGCGTGCCTGGGCATGATCTACGCCTTCTACGTGAAGCCGGTGATCCGCCGCCGTGCGCTGGTCCGGGCGCAGGCCGCGGTGCGGCGGCCCACGGCCGGCGTGGCGGCCCTGTGGTTGATGGCGTGCGTGGGCCTGCTGGCCGGGCGGTCGTCGGCCCAGGCGGCGAGTCCGGGCGACCGCTTCCGCACGCAACTTGATCTTCGTCCGCTGGAGTCCTGTGCGGTCATGAGCGAAGGCCGCGTGAAGAGTCTGGGCAGCTTCTCGTTCGGCTATCTGCAGGGTGTCATGGGAGGTCGCACCGTGAGCGGTGACGCGCCGGGCGTGCGTCAGTCCGCCACCTTCACGCTGCTGGATATGGCGATTCGACCTCAGGCGTACGCCGACGCCGACGTGATCCTGGTGAAGAACCGCGAGGTGCGCCTGCGGCTGGCGGAGGCGATCCGCACGGCGGATCCGTCCATGGAGGCGTGGAGCCGGGGCTTCGAGAGGCACGGCCTGCTGGCCCGCAGCCAGGTCTGGCTCGATGCCGAAGGCACCTGGAAGCCGGAGGTGGCGCCGCTCATGCGGGCCCTGGAGGGCGACCTGATCCGCACCGCCAAGCAGGCGGACCAGATCCGTGGCGCCGCGCTCCTCATGCAGGCTCCGGAGATCCGCGCACGCCTCCGCATGGTGCCGAAGGGGCAGGGTGACGAGCCTTGGCAGACGCTCGACGCGTGCGAGGGCGCGCCGCACGAGGCATGGCGCCGCCTGGTGGAGGCGTGGCCCGGCGGCGACCCGGCGATCGTGCAGCCGCTGGTGCAGCGGCTGGCGGACGCCCTGCGCAGCGCCGGCGGCGAGGCGCTGCCGAGCGAGGCCCGGCTCTCCTGGGAGAGCTGGTACTTCCGGTCCGGGCAGATGACGTGGGTGTGGTTCGTGTTCTTCGCCGCGGTGGCGTTGCTGCTGCTGGGCTTCACCTGGAAGTGGCCGGGTGCGCTGCGGCTGGGCCTGCTCGTGTTCGGCGTGGCGTTCGCGCTGCAGACGGCGTCGGTGGGGCTGCGCTGGTACGTGAGCCAACGCTGGCCCAACAGCAACATGTTCGAGGCGGTGACCACGGCGGCCTGGATGGGTTCATGCCTGGCGGTGGTGGCGGAGGCGTGGCTGCGGCGGCTGCCGGTGCGGGGACTGTTCGCCCTGGCCGCATCGGCGGGCAGCATGGTGGCGCTCATGGCCTGCGCGCTGCTGCCGGCGCAGCTGAACCCGGCCATCGGCAACATGATGCCGGTGCTGCACGACGTGTGGCTGTACATCCACACCAACGTGATCATCTTCAGCTACGCGCTCATCTTCATGGCCGCGGTCACGGCGGCCATGTACCTGGCGTGGCGGTGGCGGGGCGGTCCGGCGGTGCACGCCCGCGTGGGCGGGGCGGGCGAGATGCTGGCGATGACGGGCGGCGGTCAGGCCTCGGGAGCCGCCCGGGTGGGCGAGATCCTGGACGGCGTGACCATGACCCTCATGGAGATCAGCTTCGTGCTGCTGTGGGCGGGCATCGCCATGGGCGCGATCTGGGCGGACCACAGCTGGGGTCGGCCGTGGGGCTGGGATCCCAAGGAGGTCTTTGCGCTCAACACCTTCGTGGTGTTCGCGCTGCTGATCCATGTCCGCTGGCGCGTGAAGGACAAGGGGCTGTGGACCGCGGTGCTGGCGGTGGCGGGCGCCGCGGTCATGCTGTTCAACTGGATCGTGATCAACTTCGTGATCACGGGGCTGCACAGCTACGCGTGAAGTTCATTTCCTCTGGGCTTCGGCCGCCTTCGCCTGCTGCGGATAGAGCAGCACTCGGTCGTGGCACAGCAGCACCAGGTCGTCCTTGCCGTCGCCGGTCAGGTCGGTGACCAGGCCCATGCTCGGCTGGAAGTCGCGCGTCTCTCCGCCGCTGAAGATCCGGCTCTCGAAGACCTCGAAGGCCGTGCCGTAGCGAAGTTTCCCCGCCTGGCTGAAGGTCAGGATCTCCGCCATCTGCTCGCCGGCGTCCAGGGCGACCACGTCCATGAATCCGTCGCCGTTCACGTCGCCGGGCACCAGTTCGTGCTCCAGTCGACCGGCCTCGTCGCTGCGCCAGCTGGCCACCTCGTTCAGCTTCCAGCGGTCGCCCGCCAGCCGCGCCAGCGCGAAGCTGTCCTCGCTGATCGCCAGGATGGAGGGGCTGTCGTCGCCCGCGAACCGGCCCGCGAAGATGCGGTCGAACTTGAAGCCCGGGACGTCGATCGCCTCCAGCTGCGTCCAGGCGCCGTCCTTGGCGCCGAACACCACCAGACGGCCGTTCTCCCTGTCGCCGGCCACCACGCGGTCGCCCATGACCGCCACGCAGGTGAGCTTGGCGTCGCTGGCGGCCGCGTTGAACTGCTTCACCACCTGCCAGCCGGGGCTGGTGCCCGTGGGCGGGGCGGGGTCGTAGCGGAGGGCCCGCACGTAGTTCCGCTCCGCCACCAGCAATTCGGCCTTGCCGTCGCCCAGCACATCGAAGGTGGCCGTGTTGCGGGCGTTGGCGCCCTGCACCAGGCCGTACTGGCCCATGTCCTTGCTCTCGAGCAGCTTCAGCTCGCTCTTGCCCTCCTTGTCCGTCACCTCACGCACCATCATCATGGGCTTGTCGGTGGTGAACACCAGCAGGTCGGTGTGCCCCTCGTGGTCCACATCCGCGGCCAGGATGGTCTCGGGGCTCTTGCTGAGCGCCCCCAGCGAGACGCTCCGGTGGTTCTTGGGATCCATGCCCGTCTCGCCCGTGGCCGGGATCAGTGTGAGGGTGTAGTTGCGACCTTCCTTGGTCACCACCGCCAGCGTGGGTGTGCCGTCGAAGCTGACGAGCGCCATGGTGATGGGCGCGGCGCCGGCGGGCAGCGGCACGGGCTGCGGGAATCCGATGCCGTCGCTCCCGGCGGTGCAGCGGCCCACCACGCCCTCCTTCTCGCTGAGCAGGAAGACCTGTGCGGGTCGGCCTTCGGCGGCCGGCAGGGCGGCCACCGCGTCCATCTCCGCCAGGGCGGGGAAGCTCTCCACGCCCTCGAAACCCTTGCCCGCACGCTGCCGGTAGAGCATGACGGCGTTCTCCGAGGTGTTGGTGGCCAGCAGGTCCTGCCGTCCGTCGCCGTCCAGGTCCACCACGGCGTAGCCGCGCTTGCGGTTCTGCGGGTCTCGGAAGGCCCAGGTCTGAAGGCTCGCCTCACGGTCGCCGGCGCCGACGATGGGCTGGCGTTCCATCTTGGAGAAGACCAGCCGCTTGGAGGGTTTCTCGATCACGGCGACCATGGCCTGCTTCTGGCCGGGCAGGCGCACGATCTCCGCCTCGCGCAGCGGGGGCATCTCGAAGCGCACCTGCGGACCGAGCACCAGTTTGCCGTCCTCCCGGCTCGTCAGCCAGACGCGGATCGGGCTGCCGTCCTCGGGAACCACGCCGGCCAGGTCCGGCGTTCCGTTGCCGTCGAAGTCGTCCACCATGGAGGCGACCAGGCTCCCGTTGCCCGCGGCGATCTCCAGCGGCGTGCCCAGCTGGTCGCGATCCAGCGGCCAGATCATGATCTTGCCGCCCACGTTGCCGACAAGCTCGGGCTTGGCGTCGCCCACGATGTCGGTCACATGCAGGTTGTCGCGGCCACCCACCAGGTTCTTCACCGGCACCTTGCGCACCACCTCGAACACGCCCGGACGGGTCTGCCGCACGAAGCCGAGCGTGCCCGGCTGGCCCACGTAGATCAGGTCCAGTCGTCCGTCGCCGTCGAAGTCGTGAGGCACCACCGCGCCGACCTCGTTGGGCACGGAGATGTTCTCTCGGCGGAACCGCCAGAGCTCGGGAATCTCGTTCGTGCCGGGGGCGGGCGCCTTCTCGTCACCGGGCTTGGCGTCCGGCCGCTGGTAGTAGACCTCGATGCGGCTCTTGTGGTTGTTCACCGCCACCAGGTCGCGTCGACCGTCGCCATCCAGGTCCGCCACCGTGATCGGTCCGGCCTTGGGGTCGATCTTCTGCACCTCCAGCGGATCGAAGCCGAAGTGGGCGGCCAGGTCGCCGGACTGCGGAGCCAGGGCGAACGCGAGCGAGAGCAGGGTGGCCGGTGTCATGGGGTCTCCAGAGCGTGGAATTTTTGCGGAGCGGTCGCGGCTATAGTAGCCGCGTGAGACACGCTCGATTCCTCGTCGCCGCCTCGTTCGCCTCGCTGCTGCTGTCCGGATCCGGCGCCGCCGACGTGGTCAAGCTCAAGAGCGGCAGTTCCGTGGACGGCACCGTGCTCAAGCGCACCGACAAGCGGCTGTGGGTCGACATCGGGCCCGAGGTGCTCAGCTTCGACATGGAGGACGTGGCGGGCGTGGAGTCCGCCGCCGCGCCCGCCGCCGTGAAGACCGATCAGGTCGACCTGTTCCACACGGCCACGGACCTGCCCACGCTCAGCCCCAAGGAGCACGCCCGCATCCTGGGGCCGGCGGTGGTCAAGATCAGCACCCCGGGAGGCCTGGGCAGCGGCGTCATCATCGACGGCGACGGCCACGCCATCACCAACGCGCACGTGGTGCAGGGCGAGCAGAAGCTCAAGGCCACCGTGTGGTTCGCCCAGCCGGACGGCACGCTGCGGCGCGAGGAGATCGACAAGG
>CAIOTP010000334.1 GCA_903861235.1 uncultured bacterium
CCCGCCTCGGCGGCGAGCGCGTCGGCGATGAACCGGGACTCCTGGGCGGTGGCCGAGGTGGTCATGCCCCGAGGATAGTCGAAACCACGGGGATTCCTGCTAGGCTCGAGGCATGACCACCGGTGACGGCTACCAGGTCCGCCTGAGCGCCTTCGAGGGGCCGCTCGACCTGCTGCTCTTCCTGATCCGTCGTGCGGAAGTCGACATCCACGACATCCCCATCGCGCAGATCACCCAGCAGTACCTGGACATGGTGTCGCGGGCTCGCGACCTGGACGTGGAGCAGGCGGGCGAGTTCCTGGTGATGGCCGCGACGCTGGTGGAGATCAAGAGCCGCATGCTGGCGCCGCCCGAGGAGGGCGCCGATCCCGGCGATCCGCTGGCGCCGAGCGAGGCGGGCGAGGATCCGCGGCGCGACCTGGTGCGTCAGCTGCTGGCCTACCAGCGTTTCCGCAGCGCGGCTGACGGCTTGGACCGTCTGCGACGCGAGTACGAGCAGCGATGGCCCGCCAGTGGCGCCGCCGAGCCTGTGGCCGAGGCGTCCGCACGCGAATGGAGCGAGGCCGACCTGGATCTGGGCGATGTCCATGTGCTCGACCTGCTCGAGGCCTTCGAGCGGATCGGCAGCGCGGTGGACTTCACCCGCCTGGGCGAGCACAACGTGGTCTGGGACGACACGCCCATCGGGCTGCACCAGGACGATCTGGTGGACCGGCTGCAGCGCAGCGAGGGGCGACGCATGACCCTGCAGAGCGTCTTCGCGGGCCGCACGCGGCTGGATCGCATCGGCCTGTTCCTGGCGCTTCTCGAGCTGGCTCGGCAGCAGCGGGTGCGGGTTCGTCAGGCGTCGGCGGCCGAGGCGATCGAGCTGGAACTGCTGGAGGCGTCGACGCCCGCCAGTGCGGCCAGCAGCGCAGCGCCGTAGGCCGCCAGCCTTCGCTCGCCCAGACCTGGAATGCCGGCCAGCGCCTCCAGGGTGGCGGGCCTGCCGCTCGCCAGCGCTCGCAGAGTGACGTCGCTGAACACCATGAAGGGCGGAATGCCGCGGGCGGAAGCCAGTTCACGCCGCAGGGTCCGCAGCCGCTCCGCAAGGGCCCGGTCCGCGTCGCCCCAGCCGGCGGACTCCGCCGCGGAACGGCGAGCGTGCGTGGGCGTGGTCAGGAGCTGCACCTCGCGCTCGCCGCGAAGCACCGGCAGCGAAGCCGGCGTGAGCTTGAGCGTGGGATGATCGTCCGCGGTCCGGTGCAGCAGGTCGTGGTCGACGAGCTGCTCCAGCACCTGCAGGATGGTGGCTCGCGGCAGGTGTCGAAGCATGCCGAAGACGCCGAGCGACTCGTGGTTCCACTGCCGCACCGAGCGGCCCCCGGATCCGGCCAGCACCGCGGCCACATGCCGCATGCCGAATCGCTGCTCCAGGCGGGCGACGGCCGAGAGCGCCACGCGGGCCACCCGCGTGGCGTCGGCGAGCGGTTGCCACTCGCCCAGGCACGCGTCGCAAGCCTGGCATTCCCGGCCGTTCCAGGCCTGACCGAAGTGCTCGGAGATGGCGGCGTGCCGACAGCGCGGCGTGGCCGCCAGCCGCCGCATGGCAAGCACCTGGGAGCGTTGCGCCTCGCGGTGGGCCTCCGCGGCCACGCGGGTGGCCAGGTCGGCATCCTCCGGCTGGGGGGCCTCGATCAGCCGCTCCCAACGGGCCACGTCGGCGGCGCCGTGGAGCAGCAGGACTTCCGAGGGCAGACCGTCGCGTCCCGCACGGCCGGATTCCTGCACCCAGTGCTCGATGCTCCGCGGCAGCGTCATGTGGATCACGAAGCGCACGTCGCCGCGGTCCACGCCCATGCCGAAGGCGATGGTGGCCACCATCACGTCCACGCGTTCCGCACGGAAGTCCGCATGGGATCGCTGACGGGTTCGCGCGGGCAGGCCGGCGTGGTAGAGCGCGGTGCGCACGCCTTCCTTGCGCAGGGACTCGTGCAGTCGCTCCGCGTCGGCGCGGCTGAGGCAGTACACGATGCCCGCCTCGCCGGGGTGTCGCCGGATCGCCTCCAGGCACTGCGCCAGACCGTCCACCCGCAGCCGGGTGCGCACCAGCAGGTTGGGCCGATGCACGGGGCCGGTCAGGCGAAGCGGATCCCGCATGGCGAGCTGGCGGATCACGTCCTCGCCCACGCGGGGCGTGGCGGTGGCGGTGAAGGCGTGGACCGCGGCCTGCGGAAAGGCCTGGCGAAGTTCGGCCAGCCGCCGGTACTCGGGGCGGAAGTCATGTCCCCACTGGCTGATGCAGTGCGCCTCGTCGATGCAGAGGCTGCGCACGCCTCGGGAGCGCATGGCTCGGACGAAGCTGGGCCGAAGGGCGCGTTCCGGGGCCGCGAACACCAGCGGCGGCCGTGACGCGTGGAACAGGGCCTCCTGCTCGCTTCGCTCCAGGTCGGCCGAGCCCGAATGCAGCGCCAGGGCCTGGATGCCCATGGAACTCAGGGACGCCACCTGATCGTCCATGAGCGCGACCAGGGGGCTGATCACCACCGTGAGCCGTTCGTCGCCCTGTTCAGCCGCCAGCAGGGCTGGCGCCTGGTAGCAGAGGCTCTTGCCCCCGCCCGTGGCCATGACCGTGAGCGAATCCCGGCCATCCAGGTCGGCCTGCATCGCCTCGCGCTGCAGCGGGCGCAACTGCGCGTGACCCCACAGCCGGTGCACGATCTCCTGCACCGCGTCCTGCGGTTGGCAACGCACCTCCATGCGCGTCATGGCCGCATGCTAGCGGCCCACCATCAGCCGCCGCCCAGGGCCGGCCTTTCCGCGGGCGGCTGCGTGGCCGCTCCACGGGCGTAGTGCTGCACGATCGCCTTGACGACCGCCTCCTGGAGCTGGCGGGCCCGTGCGAGGTCGTCGCCCCTGAATCCGTTGCTCACGATGCTGAAGGGGACGCGGCTGCCGTTCCTGCACTCGACCACGCCGCTGAGCGAGCTGACGCCGTCGATGTAGCCGGTCTTGCAGCGGATGGTCGCCAGGTTGGCGTCGATGTCCGCGAAGCGCTTCCGGACCGTGCCGGTCTTGCCGGCC
>CAIOTP010000335.1 GCA_903861235.1 uncultured bacterium
CCTGGGCGACGTCTCCATGGCGGCCCAGGGCCTGATCCTGCTGGCCGGCGTCACGGGCAGCGGCAAGAGCACCACGATCGCGGCCATGCTGCAGTACGTGAACGAGCGCAAGAAGGCGCACATCGTCACGCTGGAGGACCCGATCGAGTACGTCTTCACCGACGACCAGTGCACCATCAACCAGCGCGAGATGGGCATCGACTGCGCCAACTTCAACGAGGCGCTCCGAGCCCTGGTGCGGGAGAACCCCGACATCGTGCTGGTGGGCGAGATGCGCGACAAGGAGACCTTCGAGGCCGCCATCCGCGCCGCCGAGACGGGCCACCTGGTGTTCGGCACCATCCATGCCAGCAGCGCCTGGCAGACGCTCGGCCGCATCCTGGAGCTCTTCCCGCAGGAGGAGCGACCGCAGATCCGCAAGCTGCTGGCCTACAACCTGAGAGCCATCATCTATCAGAAGCTGCTGCCCACGCTGCATCCCAACATTCCCCGCATCCCCGGCCTGGAGATCATGCTGGCCTCTCCCAGCGTCCAGAAGTACATCCTGGAGGAGCGCGAGGGCGAACTGCTGGACATCATCCGCAAGAGCCACTCCGAGGGCATGATCGACTTCACCAGCAGCCTGGTGAAGCTGGTCGAGCAGGAGTACGTGCACGTGAAGGTGGCGCTCGAAGCCACCCCCAAGCCCGAGGAGCTCCGCATGAAGCTCAAGGGCATCGCCTGAACCCGGAGCGGCCCGCCGAATGCCCATGACCCTCCTCGCCCAGGCCGTCTCCAACACCTTCCTGATCGATCCGGTCAAGCCGGTGCTTCTCACGATCACGGCCTTGGCCGGCGCAGCGCTGGCGTCCCGGCTGGTGAAGGACATCCACTTCTGCGGACTTCCACGCACCCTCTGGCAGGGACTGATGATGGGCGGCATCGCCGCGGGCCTGATCGTCGGCCTGCTGATCCCCATCTTCTGGATCGGCTGGCCGGTGCAGATCGCCTGCACCGTGGCTCCGGTCCTGCTCTACTGGCCGCGTCGAAACGACCAGGTCCCCGAGAGCAAGCGGTTCGTCGTGGGCGGCGACAAGGTCCGCGCGTTCTTCAAGGGGCGCCGCAAGACCAGGTCGTTCGCCGGCAGCCGTCTGAGCTTCAAGGACAGCGGCAAGAAGGAACGGCCGGTCCCGGGCAAGAAGGATCCGCTGCTGGCACAGCACCAGGCCACGGAGAACCTGCTCATGCAGGCCATCGACCGCAAGGCCAGCCGCCTGGACATGATGATCAAGCCGGACGGCGTGACCGCGGTGGCCACCGTCGACGGCGTCCGCACCAAGCTGGAGGCGCCTGCAGCCGACGCCGCCCTGCTGGTGCTGGACCACCTGAAGGATCTGTGCGGACTGGATGTGAAGGACCGCCGGAAGCGTCAGACCGGCTCGTGCTGGGCCACCACCTCGGAAGCGACTTCGGTGCTCACGGTCATGGCGGCGGGCAGCAGCACGGCCCAGCAGCTCCGCGTGGACTTCGACCTGGCCCAGCGCATGGGCCGAAAGTTCCCGGATCTGGGATTCCTGCCCAACCAGATGAAGCTGGTCGAGAGCGCCTGCTCCACCGACGATCGCGGCGGCGTGGTGCTGGTGGCGGCGGCGCCAGGCCAGGGCCTGACCAGCACCGCCCTGGCGCTGCTGGCGCGACATGACGCCTTCACGAACGCCGTGAAGGCGCTGGAGAAGAATCCCGTGGCCAAGGTGGAGGGCGTGGACCAGCAGGTCTGGAACCCCGCCGGCGGCGTGGACTACCGAACGCAGCTGCAGTCGATCGTGCGCCGCAATCCGGACGTGGTGTTCGTGGACGACCTGGCCGAGCCCGGCGTGGGCAAGGTGGTCGCCGCACCGACCGTTTCGGACATCCGGTTCTACCTGGCCCTTCCTGTGGACGGCGTGGGACCGGCCATCACCGAATGGTTCCGGGCGGTGGGCGACGTGCCCGCGGCCGCGGCGCCGCTTCGAGCGGTGGTGGCGGGCAAGACCATCCGCAAGCTCTGTCTGGCGTGCCGCGTGCCGTTCCAGCCCTCGCCCGAACAGGCCAAGCGGCTTGGCGTTCCCGCGGGCAAGGAAGTGCAGCTCTTCCGTGCCGGCGGCAAGGTGCAGATCAAGAGCAAGGTCGAGGACTGCCCCATGTGCCGGGGCACGGGCTATTCCGGTCAGGTCGGCGTGTTCGAGATCGTGGCGCTCGACGAGGAGTCCCGTGCCCACCTGGCCAAGGGCGACCTGAAGAGCGCCTACAACGCGGCCCGCATGAAGCACCGGAGCCCCGGCATGCAGGATTGCGCCCTGTTCCGGGTCCGCGAAGGCGTGACCAGTCTGGAGGAGGTCGTGCGCGTGTTCGCCCCACCCGCGGCCAAGCCCGCGGCCGGCGCCGCCAAGCCCGCCACCGCATCCACGAAGCCACCCGCCGCGGCCAAGCCCGGCACTCCGCCGCCCAAGCCCAAGGCCTGATTCACCATGATTCTCTCCGTCGTCGTCGTGATCTTCGTGCTGCTGGTGGCCTACTGGTGGGGCAACGCCGGCGCGTTCGACGCGCTCCTGCACTTCATCTGCGTGGTGGGCGCCGCCCTGCTGGCCGTGGCCGTGTGGGAACCGCTCAACGCCATGATCTTCCTGGGAGGCGGATTCGCGGAGTACGGCTGGGGACTCACCCTGGGCGGCGTCTTCCTGGCCACCCTGACGGTGCTCCGTCTCAGCGCGGACAAGCTGTGCCCGGTCCGGCCCACCATGCCACGTTGGTCCGACTGGGCGGTGGGCGTTCCCGTGGGCCTGCTCAGCGGCACACTCACCGTGGGCATGCTGGTGATCGCCCTGGGCCACATGAGCATGAAGCGGGAGATCCTGGGCTACGAGGGCTGGCGGCGGCCCACGGGCGCCGGCGACATCGTGCAGAGCGACGGATCCAGTCCCGCGGCCCTGGTGACCAGCCTGACTGCGGGATTCCTGGGTCTGGTCTCCAACGGGGCCATGGCCCCCACGCTTGGCGACGCTTCGCTGGCTCGGTGGCGCCCCGACATCGCGGCCGACGGCGGAAGCCTTCTCCGCGACACGGTGGAAGGCGGCAGGGGCAAGCTGTCGGTGGCCCCGGACGGCGTCTCGATCGTGGGCACCTACTTCGATCCGAAGTTCGGACTGCGCGACGCCAAGCGGGGCCAGGGCGCGTACGCCGTGCTGCTCAGCGTGAAGCGGCCCGCCTACGACAAGGGCAGCGGCTTCGTGCTGTCGGCTTCGCAGGCCCGGCTGATCGACGGCGCCACGGGGCGGAGCGTCTTCCCCTGCGAGTTCGCCGAGGGACTGGAGACCTCGGGCGATTCGCTGGTCCGCTTCGAGTTCAGCGGCGACAGCACCTACGTGTCCACGCCGCCGGCCACGCAGGAAAGCTTCGTCTGCCTGATCTTCCCCGCCTCCAAGTTCAACCGGAAGGCCAAAGCCCCGCTGTTCCTCCAGCTCAAGGGCCTGCGCTTCCGCCTGCCGGAGCCCGGCACCGACGCGGCCGAGATGGCCGGCGCCGTGGCCACCGCAGGTCGCAAGGTGGCCCTGGCGCTGGGCGAGGACACCCCCGCCGTCCCGGGCAACGAGCTTCGCGTGGACAACGGCATGCAGGGCGCCATCATGGACACCGGCGAGATGCCCGGCACCCTGAAGGAAGAGGGCGGCAAGCTGCTCAGCGGCGCATCCGAGCATGTCACCAAGCCGCAGAGCACTCGCTCGGTGGTCCGGACCTTCTTCGAGACCAAGGACGAGCGCATCGTCATGCTGCGGGCCACGCGCGGCAGCACGGTCGATCTCTTCGACGCCGACAAGACCCGCAAGGACGCCTCGGCCGCGGGCCTCGGTGCCGTGCCCACGCTCATCGACGACGCCGGCAATTCCTACGCCCCGGTGGGCTACGTGTGGAACAACGAGCGGGCCCAGGAATTCGAGGTCTACTTCAACGAGACGCCCGACTCCGGATTCACGCTGAACTGGTTCCGCCGTGCGGCAGGCGGCGGCGACCTGAACCTGCTCTTCAAGGTGCCGGTGGGTCGCACCGTGAAGATGGTCGTGTTCAGCGACCCCGCACGGAGCCTGAAGGACGCCCGCGTGGTGGCCAAGGCCAACCTGAAGATCGAGCCGCCCAACTGAGTCCGTTCCGGCTCAGGCCTTGCCCTCGGCCTTCAGCCAGCGCTCCACCCAGTGGATGTCGAAGTTGGCCGAGACGAACTCGGGCCGGTCCATGATGCGCTGGTGCAGCGGGATGGTGGTCTTGGCCGGGCCGATCATGAACTCCGCCAGGGCCTGCCGCATGCGC
>CAIOTP010000336.1 GCA_903861235.1 uncultured bacterium
CCCCGCGCTCACCAAGGCTGGCGATCTGGTCGGCACGCTCACCCGGCTGGGTGCCGGCGACGTGCTCTTCATCGACGAGATCCACCGACTGCCCGCCGCGGTGGAGGAGTACATCTATCCCGCCATGGAGGAGTACCGCGTGGACTTCACCGTGGACCAGGGCATGCATGCCCGCATGGTCACGCTGCCCCTGAAGCCCTTCACGCTGATCGGCGCGACCACTCGGGCCGGCCTGCTCACGCAGGCGCTCCGCAGCCGCTTCGGACTTTCTCACCACCTGGACTTCTATGCGCAGGCGGAACTGGAGCGGATCCTGGCGCGGGCGGCCGAGCGGCTCGGCCTGAAGTCCGAGCCCGCCGCGCTGGCCACGCTGGCCGAGCGGAGCCGGGGCACGCCGCGAGTGGCGCTCCGACTGCTTCGCCGGGTGCGCGACTGGTCGCAGGTGAAGGGCAAGGGCCACATCGACGCCGCGGCCGTCGCCGCCGGCCTGGAACTGGAGGGGGTGGACGCCCACGGCCTGGACGAGCTCGACCGGGCCTACCTGCGGACGCTGGCCCGCACCTACAAGGGCGGTCCTGTGGGCCTGGAGACCCTTGCGGCCACGCTGGGCGAGGATGCGGACACGCTGGAGGACCTGGTGGAGCCTTTCCTGCTGCGGAGCGGACTCCTGGCCAGGACGCGGCAGGGCAGGCGGCTCACCGCCGCGGGCGCCGAGCGGGTGGGCGAACGACTTCCCGACGGCGCCCTCTTCGGCGAGTGAGGTTCAGAAGGCGTTGTTGAGTCCGGACCACGGGCCGCCCATGGCGCCCTGGTCGGTGGCGTTCAGGTTGCCCGTGCCCAGGGAACTGCCGCCGGCCGCCGGAATGGACAGCTGGAGTCCGAACGAATACTGGTCCGTGATCACGCTGTAGCCCAGGTTCGCGCCGAGGTTGAAGTCGGGGAAGGTGCGGACCAGGGAGGCGCTCATGGCCCGGAGATCGCCCTGTCCCAGGTCGATCTGCGGGCTGGCCGAGAGCGAATAGAGCTTGCCGATCTGGTAGGTGATGCCCGGCTGCAGCAGTTCGTCGTTGGGATAGATCGCGCTGTTGTAGAAGTTGTTGATCATCCGGTATTCGCAGAAGAAGGCGACATCCGGCGAGTGCTGCAGGTTCAGGCCCACCGAGCCGCGGGCGAAGTTGTCCTGGCCCGGGTTCTGGGCCGTGTTGCGGTCCTCGAAGAGCAGCGTGGTGCTCCCGTAGGCGGTGAGGGTGCTCGACAGGGCCCACGTGGAGCGGGCGTAGGCGTGGTTGCCCCACTGCGAAAGCTCGGGTCGCCAGCTGAAGAACTGCGGCGTGGGGCTCTGGTAGTAGGCCACGTTGCCCAGGCCGTTGGCCGGCCGCTGGAAGTTGGCGTCCTCGTTGTTCACCACGGCGCCCACGTCCAGCATGACCCAGTCCACGCTTCGCCAGTTGCCCGGGCCGCCCCGGTAGGTCTGCCACCGCTGGGTCAGACCCACCTGCGCCACGGCCGCGCCGGTCTGGCCTTCGACATCCTGGTCGAAGATGGGGTACTGACCGTTGTCGCCGGTGTCGTAGCCGCCCCAGAGCACCGCGTTGGGCTGAAGCACCCATCGCAGGCGGTTCAGGTCGAGCGTGGAGCTCTGCACCTGGCCGAATTCCTGGCTGAACTCCGCGCTGGCGCGAGCGCCCCCTCCCAGGATGCCGCGAGCTGCGCCGCCGGGTCCGCCGGGTCCCACCGTGGCGGTGCGGTAGTTCTGGAAGTCGTTGAGCATGTAGCCGATCAGCGACCCCGAGGCGAAGGGCGTGAACTTGACCACGCCCCAGTCCAGCGGAGCCGCCAGTTCGTGCCGCGTGTAGCCGCGCACGTAGGTCTCCTCGTTGTAGCCCTGCTGGGTGTACAGGTCGCTGATGCTCGATGAGGCGTTGATGCCGGTGGCGAAGGCGTCCGCCTGTGCCGCCAGAGGATCGGTGGGACCGTTGGGGGTGCCACGCTCGAGCTGCATGGACATGCCGTTGCCCGAGTACTCCTGCGTCCAGGTGAAGCTCCCGTCGAAGAGGGAATCCCCGTAGCGGCGGTAGGTGGCCTCGGGGTACTTGGCCACGCTGTAGGGACGGCTCGCCAGCATCCAGCTGTTGATCACGTAGCGGTCGAGGTCGTACTTCACCAGCGTGTCGAAGGCCGTGTTGCTGGACTGCAGCTTCAGGAATCCGCTGGTCTCGTACTCCCGGCGGTTCATGAAGTCGTTCTGCTTGAAGGTGCTCACCCAGGCGCCGTCGCTCGTCCACGCCAGCTGGCCCTGCAGCAGCGAGTTGCGGTCCAGCGCGACCGTGGTGCCGCCGTCGATCAGGCCACGCCAGGTCAGGGGGGAGACGTACTCCACGCCCGAGGAGCTCTGCTCGGTGTTCTGGAAGTCGTAGAAGCCGTACAGGTTCAGGTCGCCGGGCGTGCCGGTCAGCCGCAGGCCCAGGCCGATGCCGTTCTTGGAGTAGATGTCGTTGGCCAGTTCGGCGCCCATCTCGAAGGGGGGCTTCCAGCCCACCAGCTGCCACAGGTCCCATCGGGTGCCCACGGTCATGCCCTGGAATTCGTTGTAGCCCACCTGCACCTGGGGCAGCAGCGGTCGGTCCGCGTCGCCGCGCAGGTACGGCCAGTAGAAGAAGGGCAGGCTGCCCGCTCGCATGGTGATGTGCGAAGCCTCGAGCGTGGTCGTGGGATCGTCGACGGGCCCCTTGGAGATGGTCACACGACTGGCACCCACGGAGAGATGGGGGCGGTAGAACTCGCTCAGCGACACGCTGGCATCGCGCGCCTCGAACTGGTCCTTGGCCACCTGGCGGACTTCGGCCGCACGAGCGATCACCGGGATGCCGCTTCGCATGGAAGTCCGCAGGACGGCCTGCAGGGCGGCCGCCCGTCCCGTGGTCACGTCGTAGTAGACCTGTCCGCCTCGCATGGCGTACTCGCCGTCCGTCGCGGTCACGTCACCTTCCAGATAGACGCCCTCGACCACGCCCGCGTCGAGCTGTCCCACGCCCTCGCGGAGGCCCTTGGCGGAACCCGGCCTGAGGAAGATGACGGCACGCTCCGCGCTCAATCGCATCTCTCCGGACTTGAGCGCGGGATCGCGGGCCATGATGTCCACCTGGGCGCCACCGGTGACGGTGACCAGGTCCTGCTTCTCGTCGAGATGGGTCTCGCGGCCCGCGAAGGTGACCACGTCGCCCTTGCGGAACGCCGGACTTCCGGGGGCCGGCAGGGGCACGGCCGAAGGTCCTGCGGCGGCAGCCGGCGCCGGCGGAGACGAGGTTTCGGGCCGTTGGACCTGAAGGTCCGGCTCCTTGGGCG
The DNA here is from genome assembly GCA_903861235.1 of uncultured bacterium. GTDB lineage: Bacteria > Planctomycetota > Phycisphaerae > Phycisphaerales > SM1A02 > SYAC01. Next base: position 3,346 of record CAIOTP010000336.1, read on the forward strand.
GCTCGGGACGGTCGACCTTCGGCTGCACGCGAAGCGTGGCGGGCGCCGCGGCGATCGAGCGCAGGTGCTCGGCCAGTCGTGCATCGGCGGGGCCGGTCACGGGGGCGCCCGGTGGGCCGTCTTCCACCACCGGCACGGCCAGCTTGACCTGTCCCCGGAAACTGGCGGTGACCAGCACGTTGTTGCCTTCCACCCCCAGGCCCGCCCCCCGCGTGGGCTCGGTCACCTGCGGGAACCACGCCGCCATCTGCGTGATCACACCTTCGGCGGAGGGGATCCGGTTGATCCACACCACGGCGTTGCGGGCGCCGAAGTTGTAGCCACCCACCGCCATGCGGACGTCGCCCTCCAGGGCCAGCCGCTGCGTGTCGTCCACCTTCCATCGCCACGCTCGAGTGGCGCGGATGGACAGGTCGCTCTTCACGGGCACGATCGGCAGCACGAAGCCGCTCAGGCGGTCGCCCTTGATCGGTGCGTCGCGAAGTCCCGCCTGGCTCGCGCCGGGCGCGATGTCCGGAGCACCGGCCGCCAACAGCAGGGGCAGCGTCAGCGGCAGCAGCAGGCGAAGCACGCGGGCATGCTACCGGCGGGTCGTGAGGTCAGCCGCGCCACGCGGGAGGCGCGGAGAGCATGGCGTGCACCTCGCGGGCGAGCGAGGCGAGGACCCAGCAGGCGATCGCGGTTCCCGCGAAGGCGCCCGCGGCCACGGGGTGATCCAGCGAAAGGCACCACGCCGCCGCCGTGGCCGGTGGCGAGGCGACCAGGGCCCGGTGCAGCAGCAGCGCGGCATCTTCGCGAGCGGGGGCCAGGGCCGCCGCGCGAAGCAGCCATGCGAACCAGGCGATCGCCAGCAGGGGGAACAGCCCCAGCCATGGCCGGTCCGGGGCGGGCCACTCGCCTGCGCCGCGGCGCCACTGGAGCCAGACCAGCCCGGCGACGCACGCCAGCGCGAGCATGGTCAGCAGCAGCGTGCCCTGCGTGTCGAGCGTGGGTCGCTTGGCGAGCCGGCGGTGGGCCAGCGTGCCGGTGAGCGTGGCCTGCACGAAGAGCAGCGTGGCCGGCAGCGTGAAGGGCTGGCCGGGCCACGGGATGAACATGGCGCCGGCATGGGCCAGTCCCATCATCGGAATGCCCAGCGCCGGCAGGTGGCGTCCGACCAGGTTCCAGACCACCAGGCCGGCGGCGGCCAGCAGCGCGGTGCGCAGCGAGTCGTCGCCGAACACCGCCGCGGCGAGCAGGGCCGTCACCAGCGAGCCGAAGGTGATGAGCGCAGCGTGCGGCGTGCGCATGCGACCGGCCGGAAGCGGTCGACCCGGGTTGGTGGCCTGGTCGCGGCGCTGGTCGAGCAGGTCGTTCATGCCTGCGGCGAAGCCGAGCATGCCTCCACCCACCAGGCCGGCCAGCACCAACGCAAGCCACAGGTCCAGGGTCACCACCGTGCGTCCGTCCGCCTCGGCATTCCAGCGGGCCAGCAAGGCGGCCAGCCAGAGGTCGCTTCCCACCGCCAGGGCCAGCGGCAGCCGCACCAGTTGCAGCACGGAAAGCGCCTTGAGCAGCAGGTTCCGCATGGGGAGCCATGCTAGGGCTTTGCAGGGAGGGTCGACCGCTTCCTACCATCGGACCCCATGCGCCGAAACGAACAGCCCCAGGCCGGAGCCAGCGCCGCGGGGCTGCGCGTGGCCATCGTCGCCAGCGACTACCACCGCGAGATCCACGATCGACTGCTGACGGGCGCCCGCGCCGCCTTCGAGCAGGCCGGCGGATCACCGTCCGACCTCCGGATCACGCTGATCGACGGGGTCTACGACCTGCCCGCGCCCGTGTCCGAGGCCATCCGTCAAGGTGTCGATGCCGTGGTGGCGCTGGGGTGCGTGGTCCGCGGCGAGACCCGGCATGATCGGCACATCGTGGATGCCGCCTTCGCCACGCTGGCGCACCTGGCGGCCACGCACCGCGTGCCGGTGGCGCTGGGCATCCTCACGGTCGAGACCTTGAAGCAGGCGAGGCAGCGTGCCGGGGGCGAGAAGGGCGATGCGGGTGCCTTCGCCATGCGAGCGGCCGTCCGTGGCGTCCACGCGCTGCGGGCCATGCGGAAGGCGGGCACGCCATGAAGGGCGGCCTCGAGATCCGAAGGTGTGCGCTGCAGGCCATGTACGAGCTCGACCAGGGGGGCTCCGAGGCCTCGCTGGCGGGTCACTTCGCCGACGAGGCCGACGCGCCGTCGGACGGCCGGACGCTCGAGCAGGGCCGCGCACTGGCGGCCATGGCATGGGAGTTCCGCGACGACGCCGACCGCGCACTGGCCGCCCTGGTGAGCGACTGGCCGGTGCACCGTCAGCCGGTGGTGGACCGCAACGTCCTGCGGCTGGCCTTCTACGAGATGAGCCAGGCCGGCGTGCCGCACGCGCTGGCGATCGACCAGGCGGTGGAGCTGGCCCGCGAGTTCGGTGGCGAGAGGAGCCCGGCCTTCGTGAACGCCGTGCTGGACCGGTGGTGGAAGAGTCGCGGCGGGCAGGCCTGAATGTTCCGCAAGGCGATCGAGGCCCTGAAGAAGGGGGTGCAGCGAAGCGCTCAGGCGCTCGGCGGTGGCGTGCGATCGCTGCTGCTGGGGCGCGACCTGGACGAGGCCCTGATCGACCGGCTGGAGACGGCGCTCGTCTCCGCGGACGTGGGCGTGGTGGTGGCACGGGAACTGGTCGACGAGGTCCGGGCCCAGTTCCGCGCGGGCCGCGTGACGAAGGGCGGACAGGCGATCGACATCCTGAAGGACCGGTTGAAGACCCGGCTGCGCGGCGGCGACCTGACGCTGGCCAAGGCGCCCTCCGGGCCCACCGTGGTGCTGGTGGTGGGGGTGAACGGATCGGGCAAGACCACCAGCGTGGCGAAGATCGCCAAGGCACTGCGGGACCAGGGCCGCACGGTGCTGCTGGCGGCGGCCGACACCTTCCGTGCCGGAGCCGTGGCTCAGCTCTCCATCTGGGCGGAGCGTCTGGGTGTGGACATCGTGAAGGGTTCGCCCGGTGCGGATCCCGCCAGCGTGGCATTCGACGCCGCCACTGCCGCGGTCGCACGCGGTGTGGACACGCTGCTGGTCGACACGGCGGGCCGTCTGCACACGCAGGAGGGGCTCATGCGCGAACTGGGCAAGATCCGCTCGGTGATCGCCAAGCGGATTCCCGGAGCGCCTCACGAGACGCTGCTGGTGCTCGACGCCACCACCGGACAGAGCGCCATCGCCCAGGCCCGCATCTTCCGGGAGACCGCGCAGGTCACCGGACTCTTCCTAGCCAAGCTGGACGGCACCGCCCGCGGGGGTTCGGTGGTGGCGATCCGGGAGGCGGTGGGCGTGCCGGTGAAGCTGGTCGGCGTGGGCGAGACCCCCGAGGATGTGCAGCCCTTCGACCCGGACGCCTTCGTGGAGGCGCTGTTCGAGGGCGAGGCTGCCGCCGTGGCTGGGTGAGAGGGTCCCGGGCTCCTACCATGGTTCCCGTGCGTCGCGGCTTCACCATCGTCGAACTGCTCGTGGTCATCGGCATCATCGGCCTGCTCGTGGGGCTGACGGCGCCGGCGCTGAGCATGATCCGGGCCGAGAGCCGCAACAGCGGCTGCATGAGCAACCTTCGACAGATCTTCGTGCCGCTCCGGAGCTACTCGGATTCGATCGGAGGACTGGTCCCGATCTGCAACATGCTTCCCGCGGTGGGCGAGCAGGGACCCGAGGGCGGCCTGCCGCAGCTGCTGAAGGGTTTCGTGGATCCCGCCTCCGAGATGTGGCTCTGCCCGGCGGACTTCGATCCGGAGAGCCGTGAGACCGGCACGAGCTACCTGTACGTGCCCGGTCTCCTTCGCTACACCCCCGAAGTCCAGGTGCAGGTGGCCCGCACGGTGCTGACCGAGCGTGACATCTCGGACAAGGCCCGTGCCCGCATGCGCAACGAGCTCGAGGGCCGCATGCTCCGGACCTTCTACGAGGGGCTGGAGAAGGCCGCCGAGGGCCAGAAGGGCGGCACCGTGCGGGCCTCCAAGTACGCACTGGTCGTGGACTCGCAGGATCGTCATCCTGGAACGCGGCAGCCGCGCAACGCGCTCTTCGCCGACGGCACCGTGCGCGAGAACACCCCCCCCGACGAGGAAGAGGAGGAGTCCGATGGTTGAGCCGCTCTGGCTGCAGTCCTGGCGTTGGCGTCTGGAGCAGATGGATCTCCGTCGGGCGGCTTCCGCGGTGGCGGTGCTCCTGCTGGCCCTGCTGCTGGGTGGCGGCGCGTGGTGGTGGATCGCCAGCCGCTTCCGTCCGCCGCCGAGCATCTTCGACACGCCGGTGGACGGCGTGCTGGGCTACCTGGCGTTGAAGGACTTCTCCAAGCTGCCGCTGGAGGAGCGCATCCGCTTCATGACCGAGTTCGCCGACCGGTTCCGTGGCTTCGATCCTTCCGAGAGCGCCGCCGCCGCGGCCTTCCTGGCCGGGCTGAGTCAGCCTGCTCGCGAGCAGCTGCGGGAGAACGTGAAGGGCATGATGAAGGACGCGCTGGCGCAGGGCGCGTCCGAGTACATGAATCTTCCGCCCTCCAAGCGGGGCGAGTACATCGACGAGTGGCTGGTGAAGTGGCAGCGGATCCTGGAGCGTGGCGTGGGCGGCAAGGAGAGCAAGAAGACCGACGAGGAGCGCCTGTCCGACATGAAGCGCGAAGGAGAGCGCGGCGAGAAGCAGCGCGAGCGCTTCGCCCGAGGCAGCGGCTCCATGACGGACCGCGGCGTGACCCGCTTCATGGACGTGTGGGAGGGCGAGGTCCAGGATTCGAGCACGCCGCGCGAGCAGGGGCAGATCACCCGCTTCCTGGACGACGTCCGCACGCGGCTGCTGACGAAGTGAGCCGATGACCCGGCAGGCCCAGCCCATGCTGCCGGTGCGGGAGCGCGCGGCGGAGATCGCGGAGGCGCTCCGGCGTGGCTCGCGGCTGGTCCTGACCGCGGAGACCGGCTCGGGGAAGACCACGCAGGTGCCCAGGCTGGTGCTGGAGGCGGGGCTGCCCGGCCGCGTGCTGGTGCTCGAGCCGCGCCGTCTGGCCGCCCGCATGGTGGCGCGGCGTGTGGCGGCCGAACTGGGCACCCGCCCGGGGGAACGCGTGGGCTGGCGCACGCGGTTCGACGCGGCGTGGAGCGCCGCCACCGAGATCGGCTTCCTGACCGAGGGCGTCTACCTGCGCATGCTGCTGGAGGACCCGGCGCTGCGGGGCGTGGGCACCGTGGTGGTGGACGAGTTCCACGAGCGCAGCCTGCAGGCGGACCTGGCGGTGGCGGCGACCTGTCGGCTCCAGTCCGATGCCCGGCCTGACCTGAAGCTGGTGGTCATGAGCGCCACGCTGGACGCCGAGCGACTGGCCTCACAGCTGAACGCGGAGCGGCTGCATGTCCCTGGGCGGGCGCATCCGGTGGAGATCCGGCACGCGGCGCCGCGACCCGGCGAGGATCCATGCGCCGTGGCGGCACGGCACGCCGCGGATCTGGTTCAGGCGGTCCAGGGCGACGTGCTGGTGTTCATGCCCGGGGCCGCCGAGATCGAGCGCACGCTGGAGGCGTTGCGCGGGCTTCCGGCCACCCGTGGCGTGGACCTTCGCAGGCTGCACGGGTCCATGCCGCCCGGCGAGCAGGACCAGGCGCTCGAGGCGTCGGATCGGCCGCGCATCGTGGTGGCCACCAACGTGGCCCAGACCTCGATCACGGTGCCCGGCGTGCGGGGCGTGGTCGACAGCGGTCTGGCGAGAGTGCACCGTGCGGACGCGCGTCGTGCACTGGACGCGCTTCGTGTGGAGCCGATCAGCCGGGCGGCGGCGGATCAGCGTGCGGGCCGTGCGGGCCGCGTGTCGAGCGGTCGTTGCGTTCGGCTCTGGAGCGAGACGGATCATGCCCGGCGGCCGGAGTTCGACGATCCCGAGATCGCCCGTGCGGAGCTCGGGGATGTGGCGCTTCAGGTGGCGGCGCTCGCCGGCTCGGTGCGTGACTTCCCGTGGATCGAGCCACCGCCGGCCGAGCCGTGGGCACGAGCCGTGGCGTTGCTCGAGCGGCTTGGCGCACTGACGGCCGACGGGGGCCTGACCCCGCGTGGCCGAGCCATGGCCCGGATACCGGCGGCCCCGCGGCTGGCCGCCATGCTGCTGGCCGCCGAGGAGGAGGGGTGCGTGCATCGGGCGGCGCGGTGGGCCGCGGTCGCCGCGGAGCGGGACTTCGTGCGTCATGCCGACGTCTCCTCGAAGCTGGCGTGCCTGGAGCCGGAAGACCCGCCGAGCGACCTGGTGGTGCGCGAGCGGGTGCTGGACCGCCTGGCCTCGGGACGTGCCATGCCCCGTGGCATGCAGCTGCACGAGGAGGCGGCGCGGGAAGCGATGCGTGCCGCGGATCGGCTGGCTCGATCGGTCCGCATGCGTCCTGGCGACGACGCCTCGGCGTCGCTCTCCGCGGTCACGCGGTCGCTCCTGTCCGGTTTCTTCGACGCCGTGGCGTGGCGACCCGATCCGCAGCGTCCGCACCTGCTGGCCGGCGGC
>CAIOTP010000337.1 GCA_903861235.1 uncultured bacterium
CCACCAGTTCGAAGGTCAGGTCGTGCGGCCCGGCGTCCGGCTTGCGGTGCAGCGCGGCGCGGAATCCGCGGGTGACCTGGGAGACGTGTTCGTAGGACCGCCCCGCCGCATCCGTGCGAGGCGTGTACGCCAGGTTGTCCACGCGGAGCAGGCCGATGCGGATCTGGCTCGGCCGAAGCGCCACCGAGGGACCGAAGCCGCCCGCGGAGGGCGCGAGAGCGGAGATGTTGAAGAGATGCGTGCCGTCCGGGAGGTCGCGCTGGGCCAGCCGCAGCGTGGCCTCGCGCACCTCCAGGTCCTCGATCGTGATGCGTCCGATCAGCAGGTCGAGCGGCCGGAACGCCGAGCGGAACTCCTGGATCTCCAGCAGCCGGTCCGCCGGTCCGCTCCATCCGGGAGCGGTCACCGTCACCGACTCGGCGGTGAGCGTGCCCCAGCCGTCCCAGCGGGCGTTCTTCACCGACACCGGCACGCCGGTGGCCCGTGCGAGCGCGAGGCTGGCCAGGGAGGTGAGCACCGGGGGCGACAGCAGCGTCAGCCAGCCGCTGGCCAGCAGGACGAGAAGGGCCGTCAGCGGCCAGATGATCCTTCGGAGGAAACGAGGAAGACGCATGGGCGGTCGTGGACGCCGACCCGAGCAGTCTACGCGGCCGTGGCTCCACCTATGCTGCCTGCGTGCAGCAGGTCTCGGGCGAACTTCAACCGCACACGGCCTCCTCCCGCGCCGACGCGCCCGCCGCCGAGGTCTCCCGCGCGGTCGGTGGCCTGGGTGTGGTGCTCGGGATCGCGCTGCTTCTGCTGATTCCGCTGCTGCTCGCGGCTGCGCGATCGGCCTCCACGCGATCGGCCTCCAGGCGATCGGGCGCGGCACATCGTGCCGCCCGGGGCGCGCCGCCGGTCGACGCGTGGGCGCTTTCGGCGCGCCGGTTCGAGGAAAAGCCGTGACGCCGGTGGCCCTGGTGACGGGTGGCTCGCGAAGGGTCGGTGCTGCGGTGGCCCTGGAGCTGGCGCGCGCCGGCATGGATCTGGTGATCACCTATCGGCAGGATCGCGAGGGCGCGCTCGCCACCTGCGCCGGCATCGCGGCCATGGGCCGCAAGGCTCGTGCGATCGAGCTGGATCTGGCCATGGTCACTTCGCCCGAGGCCGTGGCCGCACAGCTGTCGCTGGAGCGGCTCGATGCGCTCGTGCTGAACGCCTCGTCGTGGCAGGGTCAGGCCTGGCAGTCCTGCTCGCATCAGGACATGGTGACCGCGCTGCAGGTGAATGCCGTCTCCGCGGTGGTGCTGGCCCAGGCGGTGCGTCCGTCGCTGGAGAGGAGCGGCCTTTCAGGTGGAGGCAGCATCGTGGCGATCGGTGACGCCTACGCGGCCGGCACGCCGGTGCGCGGCTACGCCGGCTACCTCATGTCGAAGGCGGCGCTGGCCCAGGCGGTGCAGCAGATGGCGGTCGAGTTGGCGCCACGCATCCGCGCCAACACCGTGCTCCCCGGGGTGGTGGCGTGGCCGGAGTCCATGGACGAGGCCACGCGTGCCCGCATCCTGAGCCGCGTGCCGCTGGGTCGCGCCGGCACCCCCGACGATGTGGCGCGTCTGGTGCGCTTCCTGTGTCTGGAGGCGCCCTTCATCACGGGTGCGGCCATCCCCGTGGATGGCGGTCGATCACTTCGCTGAGATGTCGCCGTGCCGGGGGACCGCCAGCTGCCGCTCGACGGCCTGCGTGGCGGCTTCGGGGGCGCCACGCTCTCGCGCCCGCGCGAGCCACTCGCGAGCCTCGCGCTCGCGGCCGGCGGCGACCAGGCATGCCGCGATCCGCGTGCACGGGGCCCAGCTGGCGCCGGGGCGCAGGGCGATGCGCTCGAGCGCCTGCGCCGCTTCGACCGGTCGACCCGAGGCCTGAAGGCTGGTGGCCCACCGCTCCAGCGACTCCGGAGAAGCCTCCGCGGCGGAGGCCACAGGCCGGATCCAGGCCTCGGCGGAAGTGGGGTCTCCGCATCGCACGGCCAGGTCGCAGGCCTGCAGGACCAGCGCCGCATCGCCGCCATGGGCGGTCATGACCATGCGGGTCCGGGCGAGGGCCTCCGGCGCACGGTCGCATGCGGCGAGCGTCTCCGCCACCTCCAGCATCACGCTCGGGTCGCTCGGGGCCAGCGCTTGGGCCGCCTCCGCCAGAGTCAGGGCCTCCGAGGCGCGTGAGAGCTGCCGAAGGGCGATCGACATGTGCATGGGGTGCTGAGGGTTGCCCGGCTGCAGTTCGCGGGCCGCCTGGTGACGACGCAGGGACTCGGGCCAGCGACCCGCCGCTGCGGCGGTGATGCCCGCGGAACTCTGAAGACCTGGGCTGATCGGATCCAGATCGGCGGCCAGGGCCCAGGCATCGGCGATCTCCGCGGCGGGTGCGCCCGCGGCCATCCGCGCTCGCCCGAGCATCTCGGCGGCCAGAGGGTCCTGCGGAGCGGTGCGGGCCAGGGACTCCGCCGCCCGGAGCGCCTCGGGCGTGCGGCCCGCGTCGAGCAGCCGCTCGACGGATTCGAGAGCCTGCAGCGTGCGGGTCGCCGACGGGGTGGCGCGTGGCTGGGTGCCTTCGTCACCGCACGCCGAAGCCCAGGACAGGGCCAGGGCCAGCAGCAATCGAGCGGAGGCTGGATACCATCGGGTTCTCATGACGCAGGCCCAGGCCGAGCACGCCGCCGAACGGGCGCCCGACGCGACCGGGTTGGCCAAATCCTACCGCCCGCAGGACGAGGAGCCTCGCATCCGCGAGCTGTGGCGAAAGGCCGGGTGCTTCGCCGCCCGGCCCGGTGCCTCCAGCCAGCCGTACTGCATCTTCATTCCACCCCCCAACGTGACCGCCGCGCTGCACCTGGGCCACGCCCTGAACAACGCCATCCAGGACGCGCTGGCTCGGCACGCCCGGATGAAGGGCATGGACGTGCTGTGGATGCCCGGCACCGATCACGCCGGCATCGCCACGCAGACCGTGGTGGAGAAGCGGCTGGCCCTGAAGGGCAAGCGTCGCACCGACTTCACGCGCGAGGCGTTCGTCGCGCAGGTGCAGGCGTGGAAGGACGAGTACGAGGCGACGATCCTGGGGCAGCTCCAGGAGATGGGCGCCAGCTGCGACTTCGGGCGCACGCGTTTCACCATGGATCCGGTCTGTGCGGCGGCGGTGCGCACCGCCTTCCTGCGGCTCTTCGACGAGGGGCTCATCGAGCGTGGGCGTCGCCTCGTGAACTGGGATCCGGCCACGCGCACGGCCCTGGCCGACGACGAGGTGGAGATGAAGGATGTGGACGGCCGCATGTGGTACCTGCGGTACCCGCTCGAGGACGGCAGCGGGCATGTCACCGTGGCCACCACGCGCCCG
>CAIOTP010000338.1 GCA_903861235.1 uncultured bacterium
AGGAAAAGGTGGTCCCCGCCCACCTCGGGCAGTCCCAGCCAGAGCACGGAGCCGTCGCCGAACAGCACATTCTGGCCACGCTGGCCGTGATTCCGGCTCACGCAGCCCGGCCCGATCGCCACACCCGCGCGACGCAGTTCGATCACGGGATTGGCGTCCGAGAGCAGGGGCCCGGTGGAGACGACCGTCAGCGTGAAGGGCCGGTCATTGGAGGGCATGCGGAAGGCGAAGTGCCGGTGAGGCCGGCCTTCGGCGCAACTCGGGCACTGCAGATGGCGGTCCGAGCCGTAACCCGACTGGACCATGGCGACCAGGTTGCCCATGTGGTCGTAGGTGTGCCAGTCGGCCGGTGCCGGGCGAGAGCCCAGCAGTGCGGCCGTTCCGGGCGCCATCGGTAGACGATCGCGGTGATCACGGGCGTAGTCCACCAGTCCACCGCCGAGCGCACGCAGGTTGTTCGCACATCCCGCCTCCATGGCCGTGGCTCGCATGCGGCCGATGACCGGCCAAGCCACACACACCGTCAGCAGGAGGGCGGCGGCCACGCCCGCCACGTCGGCCCAGCGCCTCGACTGCACCCGTCCGCCATCGATCTGCATGGCTCGCTCGCGGCGTCGCTCCTCGGCGGCCACGCGGGCCAGCGTCGCGTCCACCAGCGAAGGGTCGGATTCCGGAGTCTCCAGGGCGTCCAGCTTCCTGACGGCGTCCAGCACGGCCTGCTCGCGTTCATCCGCGGGGTCCGGCTGCCAGCCTCGCTCCACCAGCCGGTCGAGCGCGTCGGCATCCGCCTGCGAAAGGCGACGAGCATCGGGTTGCCTGGGGTCGCCGTTCATGCGATCGGGTTCTCCCCGTCCTTGCGGCCACGGCGCCATCGCTCGGCGAACGCCGCCACTGCGGCGTGCAGACGGCTCTTCACCGTGCCCAGCGGAATGTCCAGGATCTCGGCGATCTGCTGGTAGTTCATCCGCTGGAAGTATGCCAGCACGATGATCTCGCGATGCAGGGGAGAGAGGGTGTCGACGGCCTTGGAGACCAGCTCGGATTCCTCCCGGTGGGTCAGCGGCTTGGCGGGCTGGTCCACCTTGGCCGCGATCAGGTCGATCAGCTCGCCGTCCCCGTCGTCGCCGATCGGGGTCTGCAGGCTCACGCCTCGACGGAGACGCTCCTTCCGGTACCAGTCCCGAGCCTTGTTGGCGGCGATGGTGTAGAGCCACGGGCGGAAGACCCGGCTCATGTCGAACGAGGCGGCCGAGAGATGCACCTGCAGGAAGGTGTCCTGGAACACGTCCTCCGCGGTCGTCCGGGATCCGGTGAACCGGCAGAGGAATCCGTACAACTCGGGCCGGTAACGCTCGACCAGCAGCGGGAACGCCGAAGGATGGCCGTTCATGTGCGCAGCCAGGAGTTGCTCGTCGCTCGAATGGGCTCCCACCGACTCCACAGGACCGATCCTACGGATTCCCGCGGCCTGGGCGGCGGTGCGGACCCATTCCAGCGGCGTGCTGCGGTGGGCGAAGGAAGCCATGAGATCCCTGCTACGATCCCGCCCTTCGGCGGGTTTGTGGGGGTCGCCGAAAAAACGGAGAACGAGCGAACATGGGTGTGCCCATAAGTCAGATGTGGACGGTCGCGACCTACGTCCTTCGCCAGAAGCTGGCGGGGCGTCGCCAGTATCCGCTGGTCCTGATGCTGGAGCCCCTGTTCCGCTGCAACCTGGCCTGCGCCGGCTGCGGCAAGATTCAGTACCCGCCGCACGTGCTGAAGCGACAGCTGACCCCGGACGAGTGCTTCGCCGCCGTCGACGAGTGCGGGTCGCCCATGGTCAGCATCCCGGGAGGAGAGCCGCTCCTTCATCCTCAGATCGCGGAAATCGTGCGTGGCCTGGTCGCACGTCGGAAG
>CAIOTP010000339.1 GCA_903861235.1 uncultured bacterium
CCACGGCCCGGTCCGCCACGGCCTCCACGGCCGCCGCGACGCTCGTCACCCACGGTGTTCACCGGGGCCTGGGCCTTGTCTCCGCGACGCACCGGCATGGCGGCGGCACCCTTGCGGATGGCGTCCTCCACGGCGGTGGTCTCCAGCGTGACGCCGCGGAGGCTCTCCACGGTCTCGCGCGTGCGGAGCGTGTCCAGCGCCGCCAGCGTGGCCTTCACCAGGTTCTTGGGGTTGCTGCTGCCGTAGCACTTGGTCAGGCAGTCCTGCACGCCGATCATGTCCAGGATGGCGCGGACCGCGGCACCCGCGATGACGCCCGTGCCGGGAGCGGCGGGAACCAGGCGCACCTTGCTGGCGCCGAAGCGACCCTCGATCGAATGCGGGATGGTGCGGCCCTGGAGCGGGTACCGCCGCATCTTGCGACGGCCCTCCTTCTGGGCCTTCTCCACGCTCTGCGGGACCTGGTTGCTCTTGGCGTAGCCCACGCCCACGCTGCCGTTCTTGTCGCCCACCACCACCAGGGCGCTGAAGCTGAACCGGCGTCCGCCGGCCACCGTGGCGCTGGTGCGGTAGACGCCCACGGTCGTGGAGTCGTTGTCGCGTTCTTCGAACTTGCCGCTCATGGTTCTTCCTTTGCTGCTCGGTTCAGAACTGCAGGCCGCCCTCGCGGGCGCCGTCGGCCAGCGCCTTGACGCGGCCGTGATAGAGGTAGCCGTTGCGGTCGAACACCACCTTGGTGACGCCCGCCTTCTTCGCGCGCTCCGCCAGGGTGGAACCGACCTTCTTCGCGCTGTCGGTCTTGCCCTTCACGGAACCGCCCTTGGCCACACGGTCGCTCGCCTCGGCCAGGGTGCGGCCGGTGACGTCGTCGATGAGCTGGGCGTAGATGAACTTGAGCGAGCGGAACACGGTCAGCCGCGGACGCTCGGTGGTGCCGCGGATGCGCTTGCGCAGACCCTGCTTGCGGCGGGTCCGGCGTGCCTGCTTGACGAGGATGGTGGATGGCATGGTTCAGGTCTCCCGTGGATCAGCTGCCGAAGGCCTTGCCCTGCTTGCGCTGGATCACTTCGTCGACGTACTTCACGCCCTTGCCGTTGTACGGCTCGGGCTTCCGCTGCGAGCGGATCTGGCTGGCGAACGCGCCCACGGCCTGCTTGTCGGGACCGCTGATCTCGACGATGGTGCCGTTGATGTTCACGTTCACGCCCGCCGGAACGGCCAGCTCGATCTGATTGGCGAAGCCGAGTGCGAGCACCAGCTTCTTGCCCTGCAGGCGGGCGCCCCAGCCCACGCCCACGATCTCGAGCTTGCTCTCGTAGCCCTTGTTCACCCCCTCGACCATGCCGCTGAGCACGGAGCGGGTGGTGCCCCAGGTGGCGCGGTTGGTGCCCAGGTCGACGATGGCGGGGTCCATGTCGCAGACGATCGCCTTGTCGGCGTCGCTGTAGGTGACCTTGACCTCGGGACGGTGGGTGAAGGAGAGCTTGCCCTTGGGGCCCTGCACGTCGATGACGCGGGTGCTGGCGTTGACCTGCACCTTCACGCCGGCGGGCACGGTGACGGGCTTTCGTCCGATGCGGCTCATGGGTGGTTCCTGTCCTTTCTCAGCTGACCAGCGCGACGACTTCGCCGCCCAGGCGTGCCTCGCGGCAGGCGCGGTCGCTCATGACGCCGCGGCTCGTGGTGACGATGGCGATGCCCAGGCCCTGCTGGGGACGGGGCAACTGTTCGACGCCCGAATAGACGCGGCGGCCGGCCTTGCTCACGCGATCGATCGAGCCGATCACGCTCTGGCCGTCCGGGCCGTACTTCAGGTCGACGCGGATGAGTCCGCCGCGGCCGTCCGCGATGGTCTCGAAGCCGCGGATGTAG
>CAIOTP010000340.1 GCA_903861235.1 uncultured bacterium
CTCGCCGCCCCGGCCAGTGCGGCCAGAAGGACGGACGCTGTGCGCAGGGACCTCACGCGTTTCAGAACAGCAGCAGAAGGCTTCCGATGTCGCCTGAATCCACCACGCCGTTGCCGTCCACGTCGCCGGAACCCGCCCCCCCGAACTGCAGCAACAAGGCCGCGATGTCGCCGGCATCCACCAGACCGTTGCCGTCCAGGTCGCCGGTGGCGCACCGGGTGTCCGAGATGACGACCTCGTCCACGCCCGCCTCGACCACGGATCCGGACCCGAGGTCACTGGGCTGAAAACGGAGCCGCACGGTCGAAGCGGTGGCGGGCAGGAAGTCCCTCACGCGGAAGTCCTTCTGCACCCAGACGCCGGCATTCTCGGTGACCAGCTCCAGCTGGGTCCAGGTGGCGCCGTTGTCGCCGGAGATCTGCACGGGCATGCTGTCGGCGTTGGGCGCGGCCCCCTGATTGTTGCTGTACCAGCGCCAGTACCCGACGCGGGGATCGTTCAGGCCGGCGATCGAGTACGCGGGCGAAACCAGCGTGGTCACGCCGCCGTCGACGTCCGCCACTCCAGGTCCACCACCCACCGTTCCGTTGCCCGTGACGAAGCACCGCGTGCCGTCCGTCGAGACGTCGTTCTCGGGCTGCGCGGTGGTGGCCACCGGATCGGCGTTGATCCACAGACCCGCGGTGGCGGTGTCGCCGGTGATGCCCAGCGTCCAGCCGGTGGTGCTTTCGCAGGCGTCCCGGGCCACCTGCGTCGCGCCGCTTCCACCCGTGCCCGAATAGTCACCCTGCAGCGGGCTCCGCACCTCGCTGCCGTCGTTCAGGCTGACCGCCACGGACCAGGCCACGGCTGCGCCACAGGCGACCGGCGGGGCGGCGGCCACGTACAGACCGGGCGATTCCTCCTGCATGGGCGTGGTCACCTGCGAGCCACCGATGGTGGTCCGCAACGACACGCCGCCGGCACCGATGGACGAGCCTGCGCCCAGCGTGACCTGAACCGCGATCCGCTGCCGCACACCGAACCAGTTCGGCTGGCCCTCCGGGAAGGCCAGGGTGGCTGGCTCGGGTCCCACGCGCCAGACGAAGAGGCCCCGCTCGATGTCCGAGCCCAGGATGGTGCCCGAAGGCAGGAACGGGTAGTTGCTCCAGAGGCCGTTGAAGGTCGCGCGACCGTTGGGCGTGGTGTCGTCGTCCGGGTGCGTGTCGAACCACGCCACCTGCTGCGGCGATGCACCGCTGGTGATGTCGAAGATCCGCAGGCCCGTGGTGTAGTTCGAGCAGTACAGCAGGTTGCCCCGCACGTACTCGTTGTGATCGATCGAGGTCTGGCCGGTGTTGTAGGTGCCCACCACCACCGGGGCTGCCAGGTTGCTCACGTTCACGATGCGGCCGACCGCGTAGATGCCACGATTGTCCTCGTCGAGCTCGTCGTTGATGTAGGCGAACTGCCGGTCCTCGCTCAGCCACACCTGGTGGCAGAAGTTGGCGTTGGTGTAGGTGCAGCGGCCGATCGTGGTGATGGCCGACTTGTTGGTGACGTCCAGGATGTCCATGCCGGTGTCCGTCTGGCCGCCGTTCAGGCCGCCGCACGCGAAGAAGACTTCCTTCCCGGCGTAGGGACCGGAGCTGTAGTAGTAGACCGCACCGTCATGCACGTACTTGGGGGACCAGGTGCCCACCGGCGTGGGCACCGCGGGGTTGGCCAGGCTGTAGATCCGCAGGCCGTTGCTCCCGCCGCCCATGCGGTACAGGAACGCCCGCTCCACGCCGCCCTGGTCCACATAGTTGCTGATGATCATGGTGTGGGTCGCGGTGGTCCCGGTGCTTGCGTCCACGGAACTCAGCTGGGTCACGATGCCGCTGTCGATCTGGGACAGATCGAAGACCTGGATGCCCCCGCCGCCCTCGCTGACCGCGTAGGCGTAGGTCTTGTAGGTCTTCATGTTCCGCCAGAGGCTGTTGGGGCCGCTGCGGAACGCGACCATCTGCGCATTGCCCGGGTTGGTCACGTCCACGAACGCGGTGCCCGAGGTGAGCCCCATGATCGCGTACTCCTTGCCTGAGGGGCTGACGTAGCCCCACACGTCGTTGCCACCCGTGGCGGCCGGATCCATGGTGTTCAGCGGAAGCCACGACATCAGCCGCACGCCGTTGGACCGGAAGGTCACGGCGGACTTGGAGGTCACCGGATCAGCCGCGCGGAACGCCTCGCCCTTCACGGGCCCCATCCAGTCGCGAAGCTTCAGATCCCCCTCGTGGGCGACCGCGAGCACGGACACCGCCAGGGCGGAGGAGGCGGAGAGACACCAACGGACGAGGCGGTTCTGGTTCACGATCTTTCTCGCGTGGGGGAATGCGATGTCAGGCCCCCCTTGGGGCCTTCCAGGCGAATCATGTCCCGGTTCTGGGGGGCGGGGAACCCTGAACACCCGATTTTGATGCAGATTCCGGGATTTCCGCCGGCCGGTCCGGCCAGGGATCACCCACCCGGACCGCTTCCGGCAGCGATCCCTGCAGACTCTGAAGGAATGCCAGCAGGTCGGCTCGTTCGCCCGCCGAGAGTCCGAGAGGCTCGAGGACCCGCTCGCCATGGTGCTCCAGATCTCTGGCGCCCTCGAGCGTGTCGTAGAACCGGATCACCGCCTCGAGCGACTCCAGCTGGCCCTGGTGCATGTACGGCGGCGTCACGGCTGCTGCGCGAAGCGACGGCGTTCGGAAACGACCCCAGTTCTCGGGGTCGGCGGTGGTGGCTCGTGTGACCTTGGCCCGGCTGCCGTCGGGATCGTCGCTGAAACGGCCGGCCGCGTTGAACGGATCTCGCTGCAGGCGATCGACGCCCTCGAGTCGGCCGCGATCCGTGGGCGCTCCCCCACCCGCCTCCGGAACCCCGATCAGATGGAACTCCCCGTCCGAAAGCAGAGGCCCGGAGTGGCAGCGGATGCAGTCCGCCCTCCCGGCGAAAAGCACGGCACCACGAAGGGCCGCCTCGTCGAAGCCTTCGATGGGTTCGGCATGGCCCGCCCTCAACCGCTCCAGCCAGCGGTCGAACGGCGCCGGACCCGTGACCATCCTTCGCTCGAACGCACCAATGGCCTTGCCCACACGACTGAAGGCCAGGAGCACGCCCTCGCGGTCCGATGCCGGCGGGAGCGGTCCGAAGACGGCCTCGTAGCGGGTCCGCAACGGCTCGATGGCCCGAAGGCGCTCGATCACCTGGGCCGGATCCAGTCCCATCTCCTGCGGCGACTGGAAGGGATGCAACGCCTGGCTCCAGAGCGAGTCGGCGCGACCGTCCCACGTCAGCCACCGCTGGTGCGCGGTGTTGAGCAGCGACTGCGTGTGCCGGGTGCCCGAGCCCAGGCCCTTGGCCAAGGACCGGGGCTCCGCGAAGCCGTGATCTGCGCGGTGGCAGCTGGCACAGCTCACGGATCCGTCCGCACTCAGTCGGGGTTCATGAAAGAGCCATCGCCCGAGTTCGGCGGCGTCCTCGTTCCCGCTCCAGCGGTTGGTCGGATCCAGCGGCGCCGGCCCCAGGGGTCCCAGACGAAGCAGCCGCTCTCGCGTGGCTGGATCGAAAGGATCCCCCGCCCCCACCGCGAGCACCGCCAGAAGCAGCGCAGCCTTCATTCGACCTCCAGAGTGCACTGGCTTCGGCGTGTGCGCCCATCCGCACCCGCGAGGTCGAACGCCAGTTCCCACCGACCCGGCATGTGGAGCAGCATGGGATCGACGCGCCACCGCCCGGGCCCGGACTCGATCACCGTGGGCCGCACGTTCATGCCGTGTCCGTGATGCGGCATGGTGCAGTCCACCAGCAACCTGCAGCCGGTCAGTGGAGATCCCGCGGCGTCGGTGGCCTCCACTTCGACCGCGAAGGGTTCCGCCAGCGGAATCGGCGAAGGCGCCTTCCATCGCAGCTTGCCACCCCCTGGAAGGTCGAGCGACCCGCCGCCTGCCCGAGCCCGATCGAGCGCAGCCTGTCGCCTCCCGGCCTCGCGGGCGGCATCCTCCGCCGTGGGCGGCACCGACGGCGGCGAGCGGTCCCGGGCGCGGCTCTTGCTGAGCGTGAAGGTGGCCTGCCAAGCCCCGTCGGCCCCGAATCGCTGCAGGCGATGGTTGCCGTAGTCCACGATCCACACCGTGTCATCGGGCCCGCGAGCCATGCGGCCGGGGAGCCAGAGCGATCCATCCGCCGCGCCCGCCACGCCGTCGAAGCGTGCGGCATCCTGACGAGCGGTCACCAGGGAGGCGGCGAGATCCCCGCGAGGATCCACGCGCACCACGGCGTCTCGATCGGCGTCGGCCACCAGCGGCCCCTGCTTCGTGGCGAGCACGCCGCGGGGATCGTGAGCGACACGACCCAGAGGAATCAGACCTGCGTCCTGCGCGCCTCGCCGCTCGATGCCGTTGTTCCACAGCAGGAGCAGTTCGCCGTCCTCGGCCACATCCGCCGCGCGCAACGGCTGCCCGTCGTTGCGCGGCCGGCGCGGGCGCGAATCGGCCACGAAGCGTCCCAGCGAAGCGTCGGTCCAGGCCACGGAACCGTCCGCAAAGACCACGCCCAGGCGATCCTCGTGCCAGACCAGGTCGCAGCCCGAAATGGGGGGAAAGCCCGCCTCGCTCCGCGCCACCTCCAGAGGAACACCCACATCGAGGCGGGCCATGAACGCGTCATGCTGCACCGGCGCCAGCCGATCGCGCGTGAGTCGCCATCGCTCCAGACGATCGCCCACGCCGTCCAGGACCCAGACGGCGTCCCCATCGGGCTCCACGAGCACCGCCACGGGCCCCAGGAACAGGCCCGGACGCTCGCCGGTGCCTCCGAAGGTGGTCACGTGCGCGGGCGGATCTCGACGGGTGTCCCACACCACCACGCACCCACTTTCAGGCTCCCAAGCCGCCGCCGCGTCGACGCCCACGGAGAGGTCCGGCCCGAAGTGGCTGCTCACCCCCTCCTTGCTGGGCATGGGCGGCATGGCCTTGCCTCGCTCGGCCTCCGAAGCGGGACGGAAGACCTGCACACGGCGCTCGAAGGGCTCGGCGACCGCCACGCGGCCGGAACCCGGATCCACCGCGATGGCCTGCGGGTAGTGGATGCGGCCCTCGCCCTGGCGTGGCTGGAATGCATGCAGGCCGAAGACGTCCCGGAGCGAGCCGTCCCACGCCAGTCGGGTGACACGGTGGTTCAGTCGATCGGCGACGAGCGGGCCGCCCGGATCGAAGGCGATGCCCGAAGGCGCCACGAACTGACCCGGAAAGAAGCCCCGCTCCCCGAACGCGGCCGCAGAGCCGTCCGCGGCCACGCGCACCACGCGCGCACGACCCGTGTCCGCGATCCAGAGCGATCCATCAGGAGCCAGCGCCGCCGCCTCGGGCGAGAGCAGTCGTCCGATGGGCCACGAGGCTCCATCCACCACCACAGGCGACGCACCTGAACGCACCACCACGCGATGCTGCCCGGGCTGCGTCTCCACCTGCGATCGACCCGGAATGCGATCCACGCTCCCGGGGGCGAGCACGGTGCGGACGCCGTCCGGCTCCATCCGAAGCAGGCCCGCCCGACCGGCGGCCACCAGCAGGCGCCCCTCGGCGTCGAAGCCCACGTCGAGGGGCTGCACGATCCCGCTCTCGGTCCGCTCGTGCACATAGGGCTGCCCGGCGGGCGCCGACTGTCCCACGACGCTGGCGAACAGACATGCGATCCAGGCGGAGCCCATGCCGGGACGGTAGTCGTGCCGGGGCTCCCTCGCAACGGCGGAGCATCGGCTACAACCCCGGCATGACCAGCGGCCCGGATCGTGCTCCACATGCCTCCGTCCCCCACGGCGTGCGACTGGCGACCCGCGTGGCGGCGGGCGTGCTCGGAGCCGCCGCGACCGTGGTGGCGGTTCGCGCGATCGCCGTCGGCGCCCACGATCCTCTCTCGCTGCTGGCGGAGCTTCCGGACTGGTGGCTGGGCTGCGTGCCTTTCGCGCTGCTGCTGCTGGCGCTGGCGGTGGTGCCGCTGATCGGTCCCCTGGAGCACTGGTGGGAGACGAACACCAGCAAGCTGGCCTTCAGCGCCGCGATGGGACTGGCCGCGCTGGGCTGGATGGCCTGGCGCGCCGGCGGCGACACGGCCCTCTCCGCCGCGGCCCACGGTGCGGCGGAGTACGTGCCGTTCATCGTGCTGCTGCTGTCGCTCTACGTGATCGCCGGCGGCGTGCAGCTGGAGGGAAACCTTCGGGGAACCACCACGACCAACCTGGCCATCCTGGCCTGCGGCGGTGTGCTGGCGAACCTGCTGGGCACCACCGGCGCCAGCATGCTGCTCATCCGACCCCTGCTCCAGGCGAAC
>CAIOTP010000341.1 GCA_903861235.1 uncultured bacterium
CCTCGTCCAGGCCTTCGCCCATCTGGGCCATCTCGTCGAGCAGCCGAAGGCGGCTCTGCAGGCTGCTTCGGTCCTCCCGGAGCGAAGCCAGCCTTCGAAGCGCCTCGGCATGGGCCTCGCCAAGCGACGAAGCCTGTTCGCCCTGCGCCTGCATGGCGCGGTGGATGCGCTCCACCTCGTCCTCGGCCACGCCCCGCTCCGCCTGCGCCGTCAGGCGTGCGGCCGTGATCTGGTCCAGCTCCAGCCGGAGTCGCTCCCGGCGAGCCTCGATGCGTTCCATCTCCTGCTCGAGCGCCGGGCCGCGCTCCTGGACCGCGGCCAGACGACCGGCGGCCCGGGCACGCTCGCGCTCCAGGCCGGAGACGGCCTCCTGCCGGCGCCGCAGATGGTGATCGGCGGCCTCGAGCTGCTCCGACAGATCGTTGCGCTGTCGCGTGGCCTCGGTCACCTCGCGGTCCACCTGGGCCAGCGCCTGCTCGGCCTGCCGGGCCTCGTTGGCGGCGTCCTCCAGCCGTGAGGCGTTCTCCGAGCGCTGCACGCGGAGCGCGTCGAGCTTGGCCGCTTCGCCCTCCACGGTGGCCCGGTTCTCGTTGCGGGCACGCTCGATGAAGTCGAGCCGCTGTTCCGCCTGCCGCTGGATGCCGGCGGCCTCCAGCCGGGCCTGTTCGAGCTGATGACGGCGGTCCAGGGCGGCGGTCCGATCGGCGTCGGCGCGGTGACGTGCGGCCTCGGCCTCCTCCAGAGCGGACACGATCTGACGCCGGCGATCCTCCAGAGCCGTCACCTGGCTGGTGAGCCCGTCGAGCCGGTCGCGAAGCTCGTGGTACTGCTCGAACGCCAAGGCCGTGCGCAGCTCCTTGCGTCGAGCGTCCAGCGCCTGGAACTTCCGCGCCTTCTCCGCCTGGCCGCGAACGATTCGCAGCCGACGTTCCACCCCGGCGAGCTGCTCACGGATGGCCACCAGATGACGCTCGGCGTGGTCGAGCTTGCGCGCCGCCTCGTGCTTGCGGGCGCGGAACCTGGCCACGCCCGCCGCTTCCTCCAGGATGGAGCGTCGCTCCACCGGGTGCGCCCGGAGCATGGCGTCGACCTTGCCCTGCTCGATGATGCAGTAGGCGTCGTTGCCGATGCCGGTGTCCAGGAAGAGCTCGCGGATGTCGCGGAGCCGCACCTTTCGGCTGTTCACCAGGTACTCGCTTCGTCCGTCGGCCCAGAGTCTTCGCTCCACCTCCACGGTGTCGGCGTCCACGGGAAGCAGCCGGTCCTGCACCTGGTCGCGACGCACCGGTCCGTCCGCGGCGCCGTCGGCGTCCGCGTCCGTCACCTCGACCGGTTCGGCGTCCAGCGCCGTCTCGGGCACTTCACGATCCAGCCGCGCCGCCAGACGAGGGTTGTCGAAGGTCAGGGTCACGCTCGCAAAGCCGCTGGGCTTGCGTGCGGCGCTGCCGGCGAAGATCACGTCGAGCATGGCGCTGCCGCGCAGGCTCTTGGCGCTCCGCTCGCCCAGCACCCACTTCACCGCGTCGACCACGTTGCTCTTGCCGCAGCCGTTGGGGCCCACGATGCCCGTGATGGGCGCGTCGAACCTGAACTCCGTGGGATCCGCGAAGCTCTTGAAACCGGCGACGAGCAGACGAGTCAGACGCATTCGACCTCCTGTCGGGAGCGGGGCCGTCCCTCCTGGACGGGCTGCGAAGCCTGCGGCTCCGGATCAGCGGGGGACAGTATCCGCGGCCTTGCCACTTCCATCAAGTGCAGGGGCCGGCGGGGGCACGGTCGGCCGGGCCGGGGCGGGGGCGGACTCGTCGGTGAACTCCGGACGGTCCTCCACCTTCCGGACCTCTTCCTGCCGCATGATCTCGGCCAGGATGCGGTCCTGCTCCGCCCGAAGGTCGGCACCCAGATTGCCCGCCCGGGAGAGTTCATACAGCACCGAAATGGTCTCCCCGTAACGCAGGTCGAGACCGGGCATGCCCACGTTGGGGGCCGAAGGTTGGGCCAGGAACTGGATGAACGCCGGCAGCGAAAGGGGCGCCGTCTCCACGCGTGCCTTGGGAGACGACTCCGAACGGTAGAAGGCCAGGATCTTGTCCTGGCCCTCCTCGCCCTTCAGGATCAGGCGGCCGCTCCAGATCGACTGGGCCATGGGTCGAGGCAGCACCAGCTCCTCGCCGAAGACCGCGATCCGCGGCGCACCGGTCTGGGCGATGTACACCAGCGGCTTGTTGGAGGGCACCACGTCCAGTTCCAGACGATCCGCCACCTGGAAGCGGTGCAGGAACGGGTCCTTGCGGCGACGAAGCGCGTCGTAGGCGGTCAGGCGGACATCCAGGTCCCCGTCGTCGAGCAGAGGGCGAAGCCCCACGTCGATCTGCGGGTTCGTCTGCATGCGTCCCAGCAGTCGGATGGCCGCCAGGCGGACATCCATGGACCCCTTGCGGGCCATGTCGAGCAGGTGGGGCACCGCCAGCGGATCGTCCAGCTTCGCCCCCGCCTCGAGCGCCGCCATGCGTGGCTGCTCCTCGGGGTGCGTGTAGAGGTCCTGGATCATCGGCAGACTTCGCTTGCCGATCGCCTGCCACCGCCAGCTGGCCGCCGCCGCTGCGCCGGGCGTGGCCAGCAGGCTTCGACGCACCGCCGCGGCGATGGCCTCGCCGTTCTGCACGTCCAGCGTGGTGTGACGGACCAGCTGGGCGAAGTCGCTGGAGCGATCATGGAAGCTCGGCGGCACCACGATCTCGATGGCCTCGCCGTTCTTGCCCCGGGCCGTGTCGCTCCGCTGTCCGATCTCGCGAGGGAAGCGGCTGTTCAGGCAGGTCACGATCGTGGCCGCGCGAGTGTGGCTCGGCGTGGCCAGTCGCAGCTTCAAGGGCATGTCCTTGATCACGCGACCTCCGTTGAGGATGCGGCCGCTCATGCGGTCCACCGCCGTGGTGCCGCTCACGCCGATCGGCAGGAAGGGGTTGACCACGATGGGACCGCGTCCCTCGGCCAGCGGGGTGGACTGCTTGCTGCCGGCCATCGCGGGACCTGGGCGCAGGTCCGTGGTCCACAGTCGTCCGCCCTCCAGGCTGGTGGTGCTCGACCCGGGCACCGCGGAGACGCGGATGTCGAACTTGGTGTCCTTGGTGGCGCCGGCGGGAATCACCCCCTCCACGAGCACCGCGGCGATGTCGTCGCTGTCCAGGATGCGCTCGGGCGACATGCCCATGCCGCGGCTCGAGTCGGCCACGTCGTGCTTGGCCAGCTCACGGAGCATGAACGCGCGGATCTCCGCGGGCATGGCTCGGCTTCCGGTGCCCTGCAGGCCGACCACCAGGCCGTACCCACGAACGACCACGTCCTCGAAACCCAGCAGCACCGCTTCCGAGGCCACGGTGCCTCGCATGATCGGGTCCACCTCCATGGGCGGCTGCTGCACCGTGGCGCTCGAGGAGCGCGGCGTGGGTGAGGCCTTCTCCACATTGGAGCAGGCCGTCAGCAGGAGAAGGCCGAGCAGGAGGCGTCGCACGGGAGGGATCAGGTTACCCGTGGTCGGGGGGAAGGCGGGCCACCGCCTCAGCCAGCGCGCCCATGCCTGATGGCACGGGCGATGTGGCGGTCAGCCGGCCGCTCGCGGATCCGGGCCACGGCACCTCGATCCGCCAGGCGTGCAGCATCAGAGGATCCGGCACGCGTCCGGGCGGAAGGGGGCTCGTGTTCGGCGGCGCGTCGGCCCGGTACACGCGGTCCCCCTGCACGGGGCAGCCCAGCACCGCCATGTGCACACGGATCTGGTGCAGTCGACCGGTCACGGGCTCCACCTCCAGCAGCGTGCCGGCCGGTTGGCGTGCCAGCGTCCGCCACCGCGTCAACGCCGTCTCGCCGCCGCGCTGCGGACACATCGCCACCTTCATGTCGCCGCGCACCTCCTCCCGGATGGCACGCGAGCATTCACCCTGGGCGGAGGGCGGCGAGCCCCGCACCAGCGCCAGGTACCACTTGCGGACCTGCCTGCCCGCGAAGGCGGCACGAAGCGCGTCATACGCGTCCGGGGTGGTGGCCAGCACCACTGGTCCGGAGACGTCACGGTCCAGGCGATGGACCAGCCCCCAGTCACGGTCCGCTCCCAGGGCACCGAGTGCCTCGCCGCGAAGGGCGAAGGCCCCGTTGAGCAGGGTGTCTTCCGCATGGCCACGCCCGGGCTGGGTGGGCACCCCCGCAGGCTTGTCCACGATCAGCAACCCCGGAGCCTCGAGCAGGACCCGCGGCTGCAGTCCCGGAGCGGCCACGGGGCGTCGCCTGCGGATCTGCTCGTCGGTGCTGGTGCGGTCGCGAGCGGACATGGCGGAAGTATGCAGCGGCAGGCCGCGATCCGCGCGGCACGGTTCTCTAGCATGCCCGCATGGGCAACCTCCACCGAGGCACCGTGGCGCGACTGGCCCCGTTCGGGGAGAGCGTGTTCACGCGGATGAGCCGCCTGGCCTCGGAACACGGCGCCGTCAACCTGGGACAGGGCTTCCCCAACTTCGACGGTCCC
The DNA here is from genome assembly GCA_903861235.1 of uncultured bacterium. Lineage (GTDB taxonomy): Bacteria > Planctomycetota > Phycisphaerae > Phycisphaerales > SM1A02 > SYAC01. Next base: position 4,520 of record CAIOTP010000341.1, read on the forward strand.
GACTTCGTGAAGCAGGCCGCATGCCGCGCGATCGAGCAGGGGCACGGACAGTACGCCCGCATGTCAGGCGTCCCTGAGCTCAACCAGGCGATCGCGAGGCGGTTCCAGGCACAGCACGGCGTGCCGGCGGACCCGGATCGCCACGTCACGGTGACCAGCGGCTGCACCGAAGCGATCGCCGCCACCATGCTGGGCCTGGTCGAGCCGGGGGACGAGGTGGTGCTGGTGGAGCCCTTCTACGACTCGTACCCGGCCACCGTGGCCATGGCCGGCGGAACGGTCCGCACGGTCAGGATGCGGGCGCCCGACTTCGCGTTCCCGGTCGAGGAACTTCGTCGCGCGGTGGGGCCGAGGACGCGGTTGATCCTGATCAATTCGCCGCACAACCCCTCGGGTCGGGTGCTCACCCACGAGGAACTGTCGGCCATCGCGGAGATCGCCACCCGCACGGGCTGCCTGGTGGTGAGCGACGAGGTGTACGAGCACATCTGGTTCGAGCATCCACACCGATCGATCGTGTCGCTGCCCGGCATGGCGGAACGCACCATCGTGCTCTCGAGCTTGGGCAAGACCTTTTCGCTCACGGGCTGGAAGATCGGGTGGGCCGTGGCGCCAGCCCACCTGACTTCGGGGATCCGTGCGGCCCACCAGTTCCTCACCTTCGCCACAGCCACGCCGCTGCAGCACGCGGCGGTGGTGGCCCTGCAGGCGCCGGAGGACTACTTCGAGCAGCTCCGCGCGGACTACGCCGCCCGGCGGCAGGCCCTGCTCGAGGCCCTCCGCAACGCCGGACTGGAACCGCTGGTGCCGCAGGGGGCCTACTTCGTGCTCTGCGACCACACCCGGTTCGGCTTCCCCTCCGACGAGGCCTTCTGCGAGCACCTGATCCGCCAGGTGGGGGTGGCGGCCATCCCATGCAGCCCGTTCCACGCGGATCCGACCGGGGCGGGGGACCTGGTCCGTTTCGCCTTCTGCAAGGATCTGGCCACCATCCATCAGGCCGCCGGCCGTCTGAAGGCCGGCTTGCAGGGCCTCGCGGCGATTCGGGGTTCCTGATACACTGTTCGGCTCGCCCGAAAGCAGGAGAACAGCCGTGTACGCGATCCTCGAAGACAGTGGAACCCAGATCCTCGTCCGCAAGGACGACGAGGTCGAGATCGACCTTCGCCCGCTCACCGATGGCCAGAAGACCCTCACCTTCGACAAGGTGCTCGCGGTCGGCACCGGCGACGGGAAGCCCGCCCGCATCGGCCTGCCGTACCTCGGCGGCGTCACGGTGACCGCGGACATCGTGTCCGAGGAGACCGGCCCCAAGCTCCGCATCGGCAAGTACGCCCGCCGCAAGGGCTACCGCCGCACGCTGGGGCACCGTCAGAAGACCCTGCTGGTGAAGATCACCGGCATCAAGGGCTGAGCGGCTTCGCAAGGAATTCCGACGCTGCCCCGCCCGTATCGGCGGGGTCGCTTCGTACAGTGATCTCGTGGATAGGTGATCGCCCCTCTGGCTTCGGCCAGGGGCGAGGAAAGTCCGGACACGACAGGACACGGTGATGGCGAATGGCCACCGGCCCAGCTGAGGGCCCGGGACAGTGCCACAGAGAAGGAACCGCCGAACGGCCCGCAAGGGTGCGTGGCAAGGGTGAAAAGGTGCGGTAAGAGCGCACCGCTCCGCCGGTGACGGCGGGGGCACGGAAAACCCCACCGCGTGCAAGCGCAAGCAGCCCTGCCGGGAGACCGGCACCCGTGGTCCGCGGGTCTGGGGCGGGTCGCGTGCTTCGAGGCCGTCGGCGACGGCGGCCCAGAGAGAAATGGTCACCACCGGCTTCGGCCGGCACAGGATCCGGCTTATTTCCACGATCAGCGGCGGCGGGCCCCATGGGCCCGCCGTGCCGCTTTTGGGGTTTCCTCAGGCTTCGACCCTCAAAATCGCCGGATTTCCCTTGAACTTTCGGGCCGCACCGCGACAATCGGGGCTTGTCATCGCTCTGGAGACGCCCGGAACGTCCGGAGGCCAGAGCCAGGCAGGACGCCGCATGACACGCACCACGGAGACCGCATGAACGCCCCCAAGACCAGCAGCCTGCAGGCCTACTCGCTCCTCGTGTACCGCAAGGCGGTGCACCCCGAGTTCTTCCAGATCGAGGCCCGCACGAGGCTCGAGCACCCCCAGTACGAGTTCGAGGGTTGGATCTTCAAGGGTGGTCACGCCGGCCGCTTCCAGTTCGGCGAACTCTGCGTCTGCGAGGTGGTCCTCGAGGGTGGGCAGAACCTGCCCGAGAAGGGCCTGGTCACCACCATGCCGTGCGCCGGCGAGCGCGAGTTCGACGAGAAGTTCGGCGAGAACCTGAACTACGTCATGACGCTGCAGACCGAGACGCTCAGCGAGCATCTCTACACCGGCACCTACCGCGAGATGATGGCGCACGGTCGCGACCGCAGCTGCATCATGACGAACTGGAACGACGACCAGGGGCGGCCCAATCTTTCGCTCCTGGACATCCAGCGGTACCTCAACGCGGTGCATGTGCAGGGCTACCACCTCCGCAGCGACTGCGGCATGGTGCTCCGCACGCAGTCCATGTTCGAGATGAGCGACCCGAAGAAGGCGAAGCCGTCGCGCGGCTGAGCCCGGATTGCTCGAGAAG
>CAIOTP010000342.1 GCA_903861235.1 uncultured bacterium
CCCCAGGATGGCCAGGTCGATGTGCCCGCCGCGGATCATGGCGAAGCTGTCGGCGCTGCTGAAGAAGCTGTGGCCGGGCACGCCCGTCACGGTCTGCTTGCCCGCGTTGATCAGGTCGGGGTCCACCTGGCTCTCGGTGGGGAAGGGCCCCATGCCGAGCAGGCCGTTCTCGCTCTGCAGCCACACCGTCATGCCCGCGGGCACATGGTTGGCCACCAGCGTGGGAATGCCGATGCCCAGGTTCACGTAGAACCCGTCGCGGAGTTCCTTCGAGGCACGGATGGCCAGCTGGTCGCGGGTGAGCGGCATGCCCCTCTTGTACGGCAGGCTCGCCGCCTCGGCAAGCGGCCCCGTGCCGCTACCCTTGCCGCCCATGTCCAGGCTCTCCAAGCTGCTCGAGCGTCTCCGCATCGATGACGACCCGCGTCTGGTGGATCCGTCCAAGGCCGGCCGCGACTGCGTGGTCAGCGACAACCCCAGCACCGGGGAGCCGCTCATGGCGGTGCGGCTGGACACGGCCGCGGCCCTGGAGGACACGGTCCGCCGTTGCGTGGCCGTGCAGGCCGAGTGGCGCATGCTGCCCGCTCCCAAGCGCGGCGAGATCGTGCGCCGCATCGGCGACGCCTTCCGCGAGGCGAAGGACGACCTGGGCGAGCTGGTGAGCCTGGAGGCCGGCAAGATCCGCGCCGAGGGCCTGGGGGAGATCCAGGAGTGCATCGACATCGCGGACTTCGCCGTGGGCCTGTCGCGGCAGCTCTACGGCCTCGCCATGCACAGTGAGCGTCCGACCCACCGCATGTACGAGCACTGGCATCCGCTGGGCACCATGGGATGCATCACGGCGTTCAACTTCCCCGCGGCGGTCTGGGCATGGAACGCCATGATCGCGGGCGTGTGCGGCAACGCCACGCTCTGGAAGCCGAGCCTGCTCACGCCGCTGGTGGCCATCGCCTGCAACAAGGTGGCCACCCGGGTCATGAAGAAGCAGGACCTGTTCACGCCCTCCTCGGGCGATCCGCGGGATGTCTTCGCCCTGATCATCGGCACCGACCAGGAGGTCGGCGAGCGGCTGGTCGCCGACCGTCGCCTGCCGCTGATCAGCGCCACCGGCAGCTGCCGCATGGGTCGTCAGGTGGGCCAGGTGGTGGCGGGGCGGCTCGGTCGCACGCTGCTCGAGCTGGGCGGCAACAACGCGGTCATCGTCATGCCCGACGCCGACATGAAGCTGGTGGAGCGTGCGGTCCTGTTCGGGGCCGTCGGGACGGCGGGCCAGCGATGCACCACCACGCGGCGTCTGATCGTGCACGAATCCGTGGTCGACCGTCTGGTCGAGCGGCTGGTCAAGCTCTACGCCGGCGTGAAGATCGGCGATCCGCTCGAGGACGGCACCCTCATGGGGCCGCTCATCACCGACCGCAGCGTGCAGGACATGCGAGCGGCCATCACGCGGGCCGAGCAGGAGGGCTGCCAGGTGCTGTGCGGCGGCCTGGCGGGACTGGAGCGGTTCCGCGGCAAGCCCGGACGCTTCGTGGAGCCCACCCTGATCCGCGTGCCCCCCGGCAAGGTGCCCGACATCTGCCGCGAGGAGACCTTCGCGCCCATCCTCTACGTGTTCTCGGTGAAGAACCTCGACGAGGCCATCTCGCTTCAGAACGGCGTGGACCAGGGCCTGAGCAGCGCCATCTTCACCGACAGCGTGCGCAGCGCCGAGCGTTTCCTGAGCCCCTTGGGCAGCGACTGCGGCATCGCGAACGTGAACCTGGGCACGAGCGGCGCCGAGATCGGCGGGGCCTTCGGTGGCGAGAAGGACACCGGCGGCGGACGCGAGTCCGGCAGCGACAGCTGGAAGCAGTACATGCGTCGGCAGACCACCACCATCAACTGGGGCACCGACCTGCCGTTGGCGCAGGGCATCCAGTTCGGCGGCGACTGAGCTGGCTCAGGGGGGCAGGCGGCGGTCCGTGGGCTCGCCGGACAGGGGCGTGAGTGTGGGAGCCCCGGACGCGTTGCTGAAGACCACCAGCTGCCAGGACTTGCCGCCCGCCTGCTCGGTGGCCACCGCCACGCGCAGGCCGCTGGCGTCCGCCACCGGGCCGATCATGTCACGCCACGGGCCCGCGTCGCTCACCGGGTGCACCTGCCAGGGCTCCTCGCCCACGCGGCTCACCAGGCACCATCGCACGCGGTCCGGCTGGCGACCGTTGCCGATCACCTGGGCCGCCCATTCGCGGCCGCCCCAGTCCACGGCGGGGAAGTTCACGCGGTGACTGCCGAAGAGCGTTCCGCCCACCGCCCAGGCCAGCAGCGCGGCCAGGGCCACGAAGATCGCGACCTTGACCAGGAAGTTGCGGAAGGCGAGGGCGGCCTGTCCCATGGAGCGACGATGCTAGCGGCCCCGCTTCAGCGTGCGATCCAGCCCATGGCGATGGCCCATGCGAACGCGCCCGCCACCGCCACGCGCCACCATCCGAAGAGCTCCAGCGTGTGGCGGCCCAGGTAGTGCACCAGCCACTTCACGCTGATCGCCGCGCTCAGCGTGGCTGCGGCCAGGCCCGCCATCACGGGTCCCGTGCCGCCGAGCGAGGCCACGAACCCGTCCCATCCGGACTCCCGGAGCGCGTCCATCAATTCCTTCGCGCTCGCGCCGCCCAGCGTGGGCAGTCCGAGCAGGAAGGCGAACTCCGCGGCGGCCACGGGCGGCAGGCCGATCGCCATGCCCGCGAGCATGGTGACCATGCTGCGGCTGGTGCCGGGCCACAGGGCCAGGCACTGCGCAAGGCCGATCAGCAGGGCGCCGCGCCAGCTCAGCGCCAGCAGAGGATCCACATGCGAAGGTCCGCCCTGGGGCATGCCCGGGCCTCGAAGCTTCTTCCGGTGCCAGGGGGTCAGCAGCACCATGGCGATGCCGCCCACCAGCAGGGCGGCGATCACGGGCAGGGGGCCGAACAGATGCGCCTTGATCGTCTTGCCCGCGGCCACGCCCGTCACGGCGGCCGGCAGGAAGCCGGCGATCAGCAGCACGATCAGATGACGGCCCCGCCGGGCCTGGTCGCCGCGCAGGGCCGGCACCGCCAGACCCGCCACGCCGCGAAGCATGAGCTGCACCCGCGGCCAGTAGAGCAGGGCCACCGCCAGGATCGCGCCGCCCTGGATGATGATGGTGAAGCGGTCGATCGCCTCCTTCAACTGGGCCGCCGTGGCGGCGCCGTTGGGCGAGCCCAGGCCCATGGCGGCCGCGGCCAGGATCAGGTGACCGGTGCTGCTCACCGGCAGGTACTCGGTCACGCCCTCGACCACGCCCAGCACCACGGCTTCCCAGATGTTCACGGTGTCCCTTCCTTCTGGCCCAGCCAGGGCATCCATCGTCGCACGCGTTCGCCGGCTCGTTCGAGACCCAGCCAGGCGATCGACTCCCGCCGTTCGCGCATCCGCTGCCCGCCGGACGCCGCGTCGGACACGAAGCGCCGGGCGAACGAGCCGTCGCGCACCTCGGCCAGCAGGCCGTCGAGCTTGCGGCGCAGGTGATCGTCCAGCAGTCGCTCCACCGTCTCGAAGGCGCCGAACTCCGCGGTGTCGCTGATCGCCTTTCGCATGCCCGCCGGCCCTCGCTCGAAGAGCAGGTCGACCACCTGCTTGAGTTCCTGGCAGCACTCCATGTACGCCAGATCGGCCGGATAGCCCGCCTTCACCATGGTGTCGAAGGCGGCCTGCACCAGGGCCAGCG
>CAIOTP010000343.1 GCA_903861235.1 uncultured bacterium
ATTTCGACCGAAGTCGCCGTCCTCTCGATGATGCGCTCGATGCGCGGATTCCTCGGGCCGCGCGACATCTTCCGCAACCCGGAGAGCATGTTCCGCCAGTTCGTGAAGACCGGCGGCGAGAGTCCGTTCGACCTGCACCTGTCCATGGGCGGCGGGGACTTCACCGTGATGGGCATGCACTTCAAGCTCGGCCTGTACGAGCACCAGAGCGCCGGCGCCCTGCAGGGCATGATCGACCTGGTTCAGCGTCACCCCGAGATCGCCCGGGACACCGGCGGCATCCGTCGCATCCTGATCACGGCCTACGAGCCTGCGTTCGGCATCATCGGCGACCCGGCCAAGCGCGATCCCAAGACCCGCCAGAGCGCGGACCACAGCATGGTCTACATCGTGGGCACGCTGCTGCGGAAGGCGGCGGAGCGCGTCGCGAAGAAGGGCGCCGAGGCCCTGGCCGGCGGCAACGACCAGGTCTGGAAGACCCTGATGCTCGGGCCGCACGACTACGGTCCCGAGGCCATCGCCCACCCGGACACGCGCTCGCTGATGTCCAAGATGGACTTCCAGCACGGTGGCGCCGAGTACGACCGTCGCTACCCCGAGGGCATCCCCACCAGCCTGAAGGTGGAGATGGCCAGTGGCGCGGCGTTCGACAGCGGCCTGGTCATGTTCCCCGCCGGGCATGCCCGAAACACCACCGCCGACCTTCGCGGGATCCTCGACGCCAAGTTCGCCCTGCTGGGCAAGCTGGCCATGGACAAGCCCAAGGGCACCATCCGCGACCTGCTCGCGGTGGGCGAGATGGGCCGGAAGGACCTGTCCCGCGTGCACGACTTCAAGATCGAGGACCGCGGCGCGTTCGAGTGACCCTCAGCCGGCGGGCTTGGGCGGCGGCGAGGTGGGCGGCTGCGTCTCCGGTCGAGGCGGCGTGAACCGCTCGGCCGGCAGCTTGCCCTTCACGAAGTCGATCGCCCGTTCGAGCTGCGGGTCGCGTCCGGCCACACGGTCCGCCGGCGTGACCTCCACCTCGATGTCGGGCTTCACGCCCTCGTTCTCCATGGCGTAGCCACGGCCCGGGGTCCAGTAGCCGTAGCCGGGCTGCGAGGACATGCCTCCGTCCACGAAGCCCTTGTCCATGTTGATGCCGATGGTGCCGCCCCAGGTCCGCGTGCCGATCAGGGTGCCCGCACCGATCGCGCGCATGGTCTCGGGGAAGATGTCGCCGTCGCTGCCGGAGTTCTGGTCGATGAGCACGGCGATCGGTCCCCGCGGGGCGTTCTGCGGATTCGTGGTCACGGCCCCGTCGCGCGGCACCGTGTAGCCCCAGGGCCTGCGTGCCAGGCGCTCGGCGATGACCGGGCTCACGTAGCCGCCTCCGTTGTTGCGGGTGTCCACCACCCAGCCCTCCCGGTCCACCTGCGGATAGAAGCCCCGCATGAACGAGGTGATGCCGTCGGTGTCCATGTCGGGCAGGTGCATGTAGCCGAGCCTGCCTGCACTCCGACGAGCCACTTCGCGACGGTTCGTCTCCACCCAGTCCAGATACCGCAGGCGGGATTCGTCGGCGGGAAGCATGCACTCGAGGCGGCGGGCGTTCGCGCCGGAGGCGTCGTCCGCCAGTTCGAGCACCACCGGACGGCCCCCGCAGCCCACCAACGCCACGCCCAGGTCCTGCTTCGCGTCCACGCGGCGGCCGTTGACCGACCGGATCACGGAACCCGGCTTCACGGCGCGGAAGGTGGCGGCGAGCGGACTCTCAGGTCCACCCTCGGCTCGACGGTCGGGAAGCACTCGCGTGATCACCCAGACTCCGCCACGGACCTCGGCGTCGGCGCCCAGCACGCCCACGCTCACCGCCTCGGGTTCGCGGAAGGTCTCGCCACCCATGATGTAGACATGACTGTTGCCCAGCTCGCTGCCCATCCAGCCGAGGAGCTCGTTCAGTTCCTCGCGGGTGCCCACGCGGTCCACCAGCGGTCGGTAGCGCCGACGCACCGCATCCCAGTCCACGCCACCCATGTCGCTTCGCCAGAAGAAGTCCTTCTGGAGGCGCCAGGATTCGTCGAAGATCTGTCGCCACTCGGCGCGAGGATCCACCTGCACCAAGGCACCCGAAAGATCGATCACGCGGCCCGGTCCCTGAAGATCGTCGGTCTCCGCCGCCGCCGATTCCATGGCGGCGTCGGCTCGAACCGGAACCAGCCACATCCGAGCACCGTCCCACGCCGCCACGGAATGGCCCGTGGCATCCATGGTCCAGACGGCGACGGCCTCTTCACCCAGGAGCGGCTGCGTCTTGCCTGTCACCGCTTCGAACCGCTCGAGACGGGTCGTGGGCACGCCCAGAGGCGGACTCGGCCAAGGCACTTCGGAAACCCCCTGCGGCGACTGCCTTCCCAGCACCACGCCGCCCTGCACCGCCTCGATGCCGTCGAATTGTCCGGGCTTCACGGGGAGCGCAACCACGCGTCGGCCCAGATCGTCCAGTTCGACGGTGATCGGCGGCACCCCCGAAGACGCCGCGTCCATCTCCTGGACATCCTCGTCGGCATCGTCGGCATCTTCAGCATCGTCGGCATTGTCAGCCTCGTCCGCATCATCAGCCGGCGTGCCGAGTGGACGGGTCAGGGCCTCGGTGCTGCCGGCTGCCCACGCCCGCAGGTCCATGCCTGCCTCGGCCGCCTCGGCTGCGGACGGCGGCGGCGTGCCGGCCTGGAGCGGCAGGGCGCAGGGCACGGTGGTTCCGATGTTGGCGAAGTTCAGATCGAGCTCGTCGGTGATCGGATCGATGTGGCGGGACGAAAGGAAGTAGAGGTACTTGCCCGCCGGATCCCATCGAGGCGATCGATCGTTGGTCATGCCCTCGCCCACCGCCGCGTTCTGGCCGCGCTCCAGGTCGAGAAGCCGGATCTGACCCAGGCCGGTGGGCAGCGGATGGGTCCATGCGATCCAGCGCGAGTCCGGGCTGAACCGCGCATCCATGATCGCGCCGGCCTCCGCTCGGGCCACCTCCACCACCTTGCCGTCCGAGACCCGGATGGCTCGGAGCAGGCCCGCCTTGTCGCCCACCGCCACCCACGAACCGTCCGGACTCGCCACCGGATCCATCAGCCACACGGGGCTGCGCAGCAGCTCCCGAGGCGGATTCGATGTGTCGTCGGGATCGAGGACCACCAGCCTCTGCTCCGGCTCGCCGTCGACCACGCAGGCCATGGCCTTCCCGACCCATACGGCGCCGCGCTCGCGTCGATCGGAGGATCCGGGCACCTGCACCGCCCGCGCCGGTGCGACCCCTCGATCCGGACCGACCGGAACCACCAGGAGCTCGCCTCGGCTCTCGATCACCAGCGACCCTGCACCGGGCGAGAGCGAAAAACTCGTGGCATCCTGCATGGGCGGACGGCTTCGCACGCGGTCGGCGAATCGGTCACCGACCAGGCGGAGGTCCAGCGTGCACAGGCTCCCGTCCTTCGTGTCGAACAGGCAGATGTCCGCACCTCGGGTGAACACGATCCGGGTGCCGTCACGAGCGGGGTCGCCGCTGGCCCATGCGGCGTCGAGCTCGCCGGCGCCGAACCGGGTGTGCTGCCTGCGGTCGCCGCCCTCGGGCACGTCACTCCACAGGTTCATCACACGGTCCGTGTCCGCCAGGAACCAGACCCTGCCGCCCACCCACATGGGAAAGAGCTCGTTCTCCGACGTCTGCGTGAGCCGGGTGAAGTTCCTGCGATCGGCGGACGCGATCCAGATGTCGGGGGCGGTGCCTCCGCGGTAGCGCTTCCACGCCCAGGTCTCGTTGCTCCACGGATTGAAGGCGATTCGTCCGCCGACCGGATCGAACGAGGCCAGCGAGCCCTCGCCGATCCCCAGCGGCTCGGCCGGGCCGCCGGCCACCGGAACGGACCACAGCTCGTCGCGCCCGAGCGGGTTCGCCCGGTCACTGCGATAGAGCACGCGCTCCGCATCCGGCGTAAACGCCAGGGGCCGCTCCATGGACGGATGGAATGTGAGGCGAACGGGCGAGCCGCCGGTCACGGGCATCACGTACACCTCGGGTGTTCCGTCGTAATCGGCCTCGAAGGCGACCATGTCGCCCCGGGGAGAGAGCACCGGCGCCGTCTCGGTGCCCGTGCCGCTGGTCAGTCGCGTGGCCTCGATCGGGCCGGAGAGGTCGGCGGGCAATCGCGCCGTCCAGAGGTCGCCCTCCGAGACGAACACCAGTCGATCGCCACGGACGACCGGACGCATGAAGAAGCCTCGGCCTGGCGCCGCCGCCAGCGGCGGCACCGAGGCCTGGGGCACGAGGGCGGTCGCGGACAGGGCAAGGCACAGCGGGATCAGCATGAGCATGGATCGCATGATTCGGTTCCGTTCAGGGCGGCGATCAGCCGCGCAGGTGGTTCATCACGTGGGCGACCTCGTCGGCCGAGCCCATGACCAGCGGAGTGCGGGCGTGCACCTCGGTGGGCACGATCTCCATGGTGCGCCGCCCTCCGTCCGTGCTCGTGCCGCCGGCCTGCTCCACCAGGAAGCTCATCGGGTTCGCCTCGTAGAGCAGCCGCAGCTTCCCGCCCGGGTGCTTCTTCGTGGGCGGATACAGGAACACGCCGCCGTTCACGAGCGTGCGATGGATGTCCGCCACCATGCTGCCGATGTAGCGGCTGCTGTAGCCCTGCTCGTGCGCCCACTTCAGGTAGCGCTGGTAGCCCGCGGGGAACCCCTCGGAGTAGGCCTCGTTCACGGAATAGACCTTGTTCCTGCGGGGCATCTTCAGGTCGCGCTGCACCAGCAGGAAGCTGCCCACGCTCATGTCCAGCTCGAACATGTGCACGCCATGGCCGGTGGTGATCACGAACACGGTGCTGCTGCCGTACAGCACGTAGCCGGCGGCCACCTGCTGCATGCCCGGCTGGCACACCGTGCGCACGGCGTCGGGAATGTTCGGATCGTTGCGGAGGATGGTGAAGATGGTGCCCACCCCCACCGCGGTGTCCAGGTTGCTGCTGCCGTCGAGCGGGTCGAAGAGCACGCAGTACTTGCCACCGTCGGTGCCCTTCCGAAGGATGGTGGGCTGCTCGTCTTCCTCGCTGCCGAGCACGGCGATGGAGCTGCGGCTGCCGAGCACCCGCATGATCACCTCGTTGGCGATCACGTCCATCTTGATCTGCTCCTCGCCCTGCACGTTCACGTCGCCTTCCTTGCCCACGCCGCCCTGCAGGCGCACATGGCGCACCTTGTAGGCGATCATCTTGGCGGCGAGCGAGATGGCCGACACGATCCAGCTGAACTCGCCGCTGGCGTTGGGGAAGCGGGACTCCTCCTCCAGGATGAAGGTCTGCAGGCTGGTCAGGTTGTCGGTGACCACGCCGCGGCGGGCCTGGTGAGGTGCGTGCGGACCGCTGCCAGATGGGGCGTTCGACGGGCTCATGCGGCGGACCGGAGGCTACCATCCGCGTCCCGCATTCCTGAAGGAGATCCGCATGTCGCAGCCCGTCATCGTCGCCGCCCGCCGCACCCCCGTGGGCAAGTTCGGAGGCTCGCTCGCCAAGGTGCCCGCGCCGCAGCTGGGCGCGTTCGCCATGGAGGCCCTGTTCGCCGACGCGCCCACCGCCAAGGCCGCGATCGAGGAGTGCATCATGGGCAACGTGCTGCAGGCGGGTGTGGGCCAGAACCCCGCGCGGCAGGCGGGTCTGCTCGCCGGCCTGCCCGACACGCTCAGCGCCGTCACCGTGAACAAGGTCTGCGGCTCCGGACTTCAGGCGGTCATGCAGGCGTGCACCGCCATCCGTGCGGGGGAACTGCACGCGGCGGTCGCCGGAGGCATGGAGAACATGGACCTGGCTCCGCACTTCATGCACCTGCGCAGCGGCGTTCGATACGGCGAGGCGAAGATGCAGGACCACATGGCGCACGACGGCCTGAGCTGCGCGTTCGAGAAGTGGGCCATGGGCTGCGCGGCCGACTACACCGCGCAGAAGGCGGGCATCAGCCGCGCCGAGCAGGACCGCTTCAGCGCCCAGAGCCATCAGCGGGCCGCCCACGCCACCAAGGAAGGCTGGTTCAAGGCCGAGATCGTGCCGCTGCCGGCCGAGAGGATCGGCCAGAAGGCCGGCTGCGACGCGGACGAGGGCATCCGGGCGGATTCCACGGCCGACGGGCTGGGCAAGCTCAAGGCGGCGTTCGGCAAGGACGGCACCGTCACCGCGGGCAACGCCAGCCAGATCAGCGACGGCGCGGCCGCGGTCATCGTGATGAGCGACGGCAAGGCGAAGGAACTCGGCCTGAAGCCGCTCGCACGTGTGGTCGCCCAGGACACCGCCGGCACCGCTCCCAAGGACCTCTTCTTCGCCCCCGCCCTTTCGATCGAGCGGCTGCTGAAGAAGGCCGGTCTGGGCGTGAAGGACATCGACCTGTTCGAGATCAACGAGGCCTTCGCCGCGCAGGTGCTGGCGGACATCAAGCCCCTGGGCATCTCCGAGGACAAGCTGAACATCGGCGGCGGCGGCATCGCGCTCGGTCACCCGATCGGCGCCAGCGGCGCCCGTGTGCTGGTCACGCTGCTGCACCAGCTCAGGCGCACCGGCGGCAGGCGCGGCGTCTGCTCGCTGTGCCTGGGTGGCGGCAACGCGGTGAGCATGCTGGTCGAGATGGCGTGAACAGTCGCCGGGCATTCACGCTGGTCGAGTTGCTGGTGGTGGTCGCCGCCATAGCCCTGTTGTCGGCAATCCTGATTCCGGTGCTGGGTCATGCGGCCTCGATCTCCCGTTCCACCCGCAGCCTGGCCAATCTTCGCCAGATCGTCACGGCGATCGGCACATACGCGTCAGACCGCAGTGGCTGGCTGCCGGCCGGGGCGTATCCCGCACCCCCGACGCCACGTATCCGCTGGCCGGACGCCATCTGGAGTCACCTGCCTATACGAGAGGCGTACCTCTCTCCACAGATGTCCGCCGACGAGGCCATGCGCATGCTCACTCCGTTTGCGCACGACGCTTCGATCACCTTCGGAGGCTACGGCTACAACTACCAGTACCTGGGCAACGGGCGCCAC
>CAIOTP010000344.1 GCA_903861235.1 uncultured bacterium
GCCCCGCGGTCGGCGTGCACGCGGTGCTGGGTGTGGACACGGCCACCAGCCTTCAGCGATACGTGGACCGAAGCGGCATGCGCGACTTCGACCTGCGTGTGCTCATGCAGATGGGTGCCAACGATTCCAGCGGCCTGATCGATTCACCCGCGGCCAGTCGTCTGGGTGCCGATCGCGCGCTGCTCTTCAGCGAGGAGCGGGGCACGCTGGAGCGATTCCGTCCCTTCGAGCCGGCCGACGCCGACGAGGTGGCGACGCTGCGTTCGTCGTCCTGAGGATCAGCGGATCGCGTGGGCCGAGGAGCCTCGCACCGCCTTCACCGCAAGTTCGATCCGCTGCGCCGCCTCGCGCACCTGGGCTTCGGTGGTGCCGCGGCCCAGGCTGAAACGCACGCTGCCGTGAGCCCACGCTTCCGGAATGCCCATGGCCAGCAGCACGGGGCTGGGCTCGAGCGAGCCGCTGCTGCACGCGGCCCCGGCGCTGGCGGCGAGTCCTCGCTCCGAGAGGGCCAGCAGGATGGCCTCCGCCTCCAGGCCCGGAAAGGCGATGTTCGTGGTGTTCCAGAGTCGATCCGCCTCCGCGGCGTTGATCCGCGCGTCCGGATGCGCGGCCAGCACCAGCCGCTCCAGCAGATCCCGAAGGGCCGCGCCCTGCTCGGCGCCCGGGCCCGCCAGCCAGCTCAGGGCCATGCCCGCCGCGGCACCGAAGCCCGCGATCCCCGGCACGTTCTCCGTGCCCGCCCGCCGCTCGCGCTCCTGGGGTCCGCCCGCCAGCACGGCCTCGATCGGCGTACCCCGGCGGATGGCCAGGGCGCCCACGCCCTTGGGGCCGTGGAGCTTGTGAGCCGAGCAGGAGAGCAGGTCCGAGCCCAGGGTGGCCATGTCCACGGGCAACTTGCCCACCCACTGGGTCGCATCGGTGTGGAAGGTCACGCCCGCCGCCCGACAGGCCTCGGACACGGCCTTCACGGGCTGCAGCACGCCCGTCTCGTTGTTGGCGGCCATCACGCTGACCACGGCCACGTCGCCGGCGTGGTCCGCGAGCAGCCGCTGCAGATGCGTCAGGCTGATTCGGCCGTGGGCATCGTGCTCCAGCCACGCCACCCGCGCCTGGCCGTGCTCCTCCAGCCGCCGGGCCAGGTCCCGCACGGCGGCGTGCTCCAGCCTGCTGGTCACCAGCATGCGTCGACCGGTGGCCTGCAGGCTGCCTCGAATCGCCAGGTCGGCGGCCTCGGTGCCGCCGCTGGTGAAGACCAGTTCACGCTCCGTGCAGCCCAGCAGACGGGCCACCTCGGCGCGAGCCAGCTCCACGGTGCGACGCGCCGCCTGACCGGGCCGATGGACCGAGCTCGGGTTGGCCCAGTCCCGCTCCAGGGCCAGGTGCATGGCCTGGATCACCTCGGGCAGCGGGGGCGTGGTCGCGTTGGCGTCCAGGTCGATCACGGACGCAGTCTAGGTGCGGGCTGTGCCAGCCCCAAAAACAGGGCGGGCCCGATCGTGCGATCGGGCCCGCGGGCATGCGGATGAGAGGAGTCGAACCTCCACGGGGGTGAGCCCACAAGAACCTGAATCTTGCGCGTCTGCC
>CAIOTP010000345.1 GCA_903861235.1 uncultured bacterium
AGGATCTTGATGGTGGTGGTCTTGCCGGCGCCGTTGGGGCCGATGAAGCCGAAGCACTCGCCCGCCTCGATGGTCAGGTTGAGGTTGTCGAGCGCCGTCAGCTCGCCGTACTTCTTCGTCAGGTTGACCGTCTCGATCATCGCCATGGCGAAGGGTCAGGGTACGGCACGCCCGGCCAGGGGGGCCACGGGACCCGCGTCCTCGGCCGGGAGCGGCAGGATCCAGCGAACCATGACCGTGCCGACGCTGGCCGGACGCTCGCCGTCCAGGGTGAATTCCACCGGCAGGGCCTGCGCGTCCAGGAACCCCGTCACGATCAGGCAGGGCCGGGTGAACCACGGCGAGAGGTCCAGTTCCCTTCCAAGCGAACGCTTGAAGCGGACGGGCGAGACGGCCTGAGGCGCCGTCCTCCGATAGAGGGGTGGCGGCAGCATCTGGAAGAGCGTCAGCATGTCCAGGTTGCGCTCCCGGGCCTCCGGGGAGACGTCGGTGGGCAGGTTGGACATGATCAGCTGCGAGGCGCGGCTCAGCAGCGGATCGAGGTACTTGGTGTCCAGTTCCCTGACTAGGCTGCCCTTGTCGATCGATCCGACCTGGGCCATGGGCGAGGCGGCGCCGGCGGCCGTCGGACCGTAGATCGTGGCGCCCACCTCGAGGGGCTGACCGTCCCATGCGGGCAGCGTGGTCATGAACGCCGGTCGCGGCGGAAGCCCCGAGGGCTGGATCTCGCCGTCGTTGCGGTCACGCCAGATCCGGTTCTCCCAGGTGAAGGGTCCCACATGGATCAGGGTGACCTGGGTCAGAGGCGCCGGGAGCGTGTGCGTGATCACGCCCTCCAGTCCCATGCGAGCGCCGCCGCTCGTGCGGGTGATGGTGCGGACCGGACGCGCGGGATCCTGGTGAACCACGCGGCCCCAACCTGCCGGTGGCTTGCCCATCCACCACGCCTGCAGATCGGTGCTGGTGCTCCGTGCGGGGAGGCGCATCTGGCCGGGCTCGTCCACGCTCCGGTCGCCTCGGCCGGTGTCCGGGAAGCCCTGCGATGGCGAGCCGGGCGCGGCCCAGTCCGACAGCAGGTCGGAGCCACCCGCGGCGCCCAGTCGGGCGGTGGCCGTGCCAAAACCGTCCAGTTCCGCGGTCATCCAGCTCACGCCTCGGAGCAGCGGCTCGGCGGCTCCGTCCTCCACGGCGTCGATCACGGTGAGATGGCGCACGGGAACCGCCGATCCGCCTCCGGCCGACACCAGAAGCGAGGCGACCGCCGAGGCGAGCAGGGCCACCCCCGCGAAGATCGGCCAGGACCACTTGAGCAGTCCGCGGCGGCGGAGCATCAGCCAGGGCAGCGGCACGGCCATGGCGAAGTACGCGCCGCAGAAGACGAGGACCAGCAGAAGCAGCCCGGTGCGGCCCTGGCCTCCCGACAGGAACGCACGGATCGACTCGCCTCGCCCGGCGTCGTAGGGCAGTTCCGCGCCCCTGACCAGCTTGGTGGGCTGGGCCTCGCTCCACGCCCGGTACTCGGGATCGGACGGGGCGTCCGCGCGACGCCCCAGCACACGGTTCCAGAAGACATCGGCTTCCGGCAGGCCGTCTCCGGTCAGGGCCTGTCGATGCAACGCGTCCACATCCAGGCCGACCAGACTGATGCGGCCCGCTCCGAGCGTGCGCTGCACGACCAGGGCCTGCCCCTCGAGGGACCGCATCACCGGGTCACCGCCGCCGCGGAGCGTGATCAGGGGCTTCCATCCGCGGTCAAGTTGACCGCGATCGAAGACGGTCATGGACAGGCGAGCGTCGGTGCGGCGGAGGTCCCGGTGCTTGGAGAGCAGGGGGAGCAGGTCGAGCACGCGAACGCCCTCGACCACGCGCGTGCCTGTGGAAGGAAGCAGGTCGGACAGGCCGTGCCGGGCGCCTCGCAGTCCCCAGGCGTCGCTGCCCTCGGGCACGACCACCACCAGGTGACCACCCCGCTCGATCCATGAGCGGATGGCCTGCAGACGATCCGCAGGCACACCCTGCGGACCGCCGGAGCCGCCCCACACCAGGGCTTCCATGCTGACCAGCCCCTCCCATCGGTCCGGGAGGTCGATGGGCTTGGGCACGCGGGTGATGCGCGTGACCTCGGACATGCTCGGCACCGGTTCGCCCTCGAAGCCGGTCTCGAACGCGGCAAGTCCCATGCGCCCCTCGCCGATCACGCCGATCAGTCCCTGCCGAAGGTCCACGGCCAGGGCTGGCTGCGCCGCGTCGCCGGTGCGGAAACGCAGGGCGCCGATCTCACGCACGCGCTCGCCGTCGCGGGCTTCGAAGGCCCGCACGGTGAAGACCGTGCCCACCAGGGTTCCCGTCTCCACCGGGGGCAGTCGCGCGTAGAGCCAGCGTGAGGCGCGCTGCCCTGGGGCGATCGCGAGCGTGCGGGTGTGCACCATCAGGTCGCCGTCGGCGTTGGGCAGCTCCCATTGCAGCAGACATTCCGCCGGCGCGGGAAGGCGGCTGGTGGCCTGCAGTCGGATGCCCACCATGTCGCCCGGACGGAACGCGTTCAGTGCGCCAAAGGACTCCAGTCGCAGGTCCACCAGATCCTCCGCATGGACCTGGGACACCAAGGCGAGAGTGCACGCGACGAGGTTCGCCAGAAGCCGTCGTGGGTGAAGCGGGCGTGTGCAGGCCTCGTTCATCAGGGCCGAAGGCCGGCCAGATGATGCAGGATCGCTGCATGGCTGAGCGAACCGCGCCGGAAGCAGGTCAGCTCGAATTTCTCGTTGGGGCTGTGCACGCGATCGTCGTCCAGACCGAAGCCGACCAGCAGGCTCTCCACCCCCAGGATCCTCTGGATCGATCCGACCGCGGGGATGCTGCCGCCGCTGCCGATGCGCACGGGAACCTTGCCGTAGACCTTCTCCAGACCGCGCTCGGCGGCGGCCAGGTAGGGGCTCTCGTCCGCCACGCGGATCGGTGGGTTTCGGCCGAAGCTCTTCAGATCCAGCCGGTATCCCGCGGGCACGCGGGCCCTCAGGTGTGCCTCGAGCTGGCGGAACACCTTCTCGGGATCCATGTCGGCCACCAGCCGGCAGGAGAGCTTCACCGTCGCGCGGCTGGCGATCACCGTCTTGGCACCCTCGCCGGTGTAGCCACCCACGATGCCGTTGCAGTCGCAGGTGGGGCGGCACCAGGTGCGTGCCATGGCGTCGAAACCGGGCTCTCCGAAGCCTTGGCTGACGCCCGCCGCCGCCAGGAAGGCCTTCTCGTCGAAGTCCAGCTTGGACCATTGCGATCGGGTCCGGTCGGGAAGCGGCCGGACATCGTCGTAGAAGCCCTCGATGGCCACGCGTCCATCGGCCTGATGAAGGCTGGCCACCATGCGGGCCAGCGCATTGATCGGGTTGGCCAGCGAGCCGCCGTAGAGGCCCGAGTGCAGGTCATGGGAAGGCCCGGTCAGCGTCGCCTCCACGTAGACCAGGCCGCGCAACATGGTGGTGATGGCAGGGGTCTCCACGTCCCACATCCCGGTGTCGCTCACCACGGCCACGTCGGCTTCGAGCAGCTTCGCGTGCTCGCGCATGAAGGGCTCCAGATGATCGCTGCCGCATTCCTCCTCGCCCTCGATCATCACGGTCACCGGACAGGGCGGCCCACCGGCGCACGTATGCCAGGCTCGCAACGCCTCCAGGAAGGTGAGGACCTGGCCCTTGTCGTCCACCGCGCCGCGGGCCACGATGCGGGGTCCGTGCGGCCCCTGCACGATCACGGGATCGAAGGGCGGGCTCTCCCAGAGGTCCAGCGGATCCGCCGGCTGCACGTCGTAGTGCCCGTAGAAGAGCACCCTCGGAGCGGTCACGCCCTTGGGCCCCGGATGCGTGCCCACCACCATGGGGTGGCCTCCCGTCTCCATGACCTTGGCATTGAACCCCATCTCGCGAAGCTGAGCCGCACACCACTCGGCGCCGCGTCTCACCTCGGGCTTGAAGGCCGGGTCGGTGCTCACGGTCGGGATGCGGAGAAAGTCCTTCAGTCGTTCGATCGCCGCCGGTTGGTTCGCGTCCGTCCGGGCGAGCACGCCGTCGAGGGAGGCCGTCATGTCCTCAGGCTAGCGTGGGAGCCGCGGCCCCTCAGGTCCACATGACGCCCAGGGCGTGCATCACGAAGGCGGTCAGCACCGCGCCCGTGAAGGCGGTGAGCAGCCAGCGTTCCAGCGTCACCTGACGCCGCCAGTCCTGAAAGGCGTCCGCCGGGGCCGGAGGTGCGTCGAACTCCACCAGGCCCTCCATCTCGGCGTAGGAGCGGGCAGGCCGTTCCTGAAGATCGGCCCCGCACCCGTGACAGGAAGCCTGCACGGCCACCTGCTCCCGGCCGCAGCCCAGGCAGCGGGGGACCAGATGCCTTCTCTGGATGGAGCTGGTGCGCAGCCGCATCGGCACCTACCGTAGCACCGACTGCCGGGCAGGCCAGCAGGAGCCACCGGATTCCCTCATCATTCCCGCATGAACCGTCTCGACTGGGTCCGACATCTTGAGCACGCCAGTGGCGAGGCCGTCTCGTTGGACCGTCCGCTTCCGGCGGGCGCCTTGGGCCGATCCGGGCGTGGGGCGGCGGATCGGGACGGGCTGGCCTGGGCCCTCACCCAGGGCACCGTCCAGCAGGACTGGTCGGACCAGGTGGATCCCGGCGAAGGGCCCTTGCGGGCCTGGGGGCAGGAGCGGCCCATCGAGGTCTGGACGGAGGAGGAACTGGCCGCGATTCACGGGCTGTGGCGCCTGGCCCGCAGGAACCAGGATTCCACGCTGCAGGAACGCCTGAGGGCCGCCGCTCGGTGGCACCTGCACCACACGCAACCTGACAACGCCACCCATCGGCCCTGGGCGGTGCACGTCTTCCTGCTGGAGGGCTCCGACGAGGGCCGGGTCTACGCGGAGACCCTTCTGCACAACGCCACGGCGTTGCGGGTTCGGTTGGAGACCGTCTCCGCCTGGATCCTGGGCGATGCCGCGGCGGAGCTCCGGGCGCTCGCCTGGGATCGCTGATCGCTAGCATCGCACGCCACGGAGGTGTCCATGCCGGACCGAGTGGTCGTCGATCAGGTCGATTTCCGTCAGGCTCTCGTCTTCCCCCGCGTCGTGGGCTCGGTGGTGGGCGCCCTGAAGCCAGGTCGCATCCTGGTGGGCACCTTCATGCTCGTCGCGCTCATGGTGGTGGGTCGTGCCTACGACGTGGTTCGGGGTCCCGCGGTGCAGCCCTCGGGACTGCTTGCGGGGCCGCGCACGCCGGTGGACCAGGCCATGGAAAGGGCCTTCTTGTCGACCGTGGCGTAGGTCAGAGCCGCTTCGATGTTGAGCTGCGGGGTGACGTTGAAGCCGGCGAACGCGTTGTACCAGATCGTGTTGTACTTGCTGCTCGTCACGACGTTGTAGTGGGTGTTGCACAGCGTGCTGGTCTTGTTCCAGGGCG
>CAIOTP010000346.1 GCA_903861235.1 uncultured bacterium
CCGAGAGGGGGAGACCACCAGCAGCCGCCAGGCGGAGTCCAACCGCGCCGCGCTGCAGGACCTGCCCGTGGTCGTGCTGGTGAACCAGAGTTCCGCCAGCGCCGCCGAGATTCTCAGTGGATGCCTGCAGGCCTACGACAAGGCCGTGGTGGTGGGGGATCGCAGTTTCGGCAAGGGCAGCGTGCAGGAGGTCTCGCCGATCCGGGATCGTGAGCGTGAGGCGGCCGTGAAGGTCACCACGCAGCATTACGTGCTGCCACCGGAGGCCGGCAAGCCCAAGGGCCGCCTCGTGCACAAGAAGCCGGGGAGCACCGACTGGGGCGTGATGCCGGACCTTCAGGTCCGGATGACCCCGGAACAGCTCGAGAAGCTGGCCGAAATCCGCAGTCTGGTGGACACGCTGCCCGAGCCGGGCGAGGCGGCCAAGGAGCCTCGTCGGGATCCGGACGAGATCCTGGCCACGGGTGCGGACCCGCAGCTCGACACGGCGTTGACCGCGATCCGAGCCCGAGTGCTCCGAGACGTCAAGCCCACGGCGGTGGCGGGAGCCGCCCCGGCCGGCAAGGCGGCGTCCGAGGGCACGCAGACCCCCTGATTCCGGCCCTCGGGCTCCGGAATGGCCCGAGGCATTGCCTTCAAAGGGCTTTGCCCCTATAACGGTGGGCTGCGCCGCAAGGCCATGGTTGGCCTGCGGGGCACACACCCATGTCCACACCCTCCACCGACACCCGCCGCCTCTTCGACGTGCACCGAGGCGACGCGCCACTCCGCGTGGCGGCCGACCGTCCGGTGCTCCCCGCCGCCACCCTCCGCAAGTGGCTCCGCGACATGATGCTGATCCGCGAGTTCGAGGTCCGCTGCATGCAGGCGTACCAGGACAAGAAGATCGGCGGCTTCTGCCACGTGTACATCGGGCAGGAGGCCGTGGCCGTGGGCTGCGTGGCGGCCCTGAAGCCCGAGGATCCGCTGGTCACCGCCTACCGCGACCACGGTCACGCGCTCGCCCGCGGCATGACCGCCCGGGCCTGCATGGCCGAGATGTTCGGACGGGTCGACGGCTGCGCCAAGGGCAAGGGCGGCAGCATGCACATGTTCGACAAGCCCAACAACATGTTCGGCGGCCACGGCATCGTGGGCGCGCAGACGCCGTTGGGAGCGGGCCTGGCCTTCGCCACCAAGTACGAGGACGAGGTCATGCGCGGCGGAACGAACAGCCGGGTGACCCTGTGCTTCCTGGGCGATGGCGCGCTCAACCAGGGCGCCCTGCACGAGGCCATGAACATGGCCGGGCTCATGGACCTGCCGGTGATCTTCGTGGTGGAGAACAACGGCTACAGCATGGGCACGAGCATCCACCGCGGCACCACCATGGCCCACGACCTGAAGTCGAAGGCCATCGGCTACGGCATGGACGCGGCGGTGGTGGAGGGCATGGACGTGCTCGAGACCTACTGGGGCATGAAGGACGTGGTCGACCAGGCCCGTGCCAGCAGCCGGCCGTGCTTCGTGGACCTGCGGTGCTACCGCTACAAGGGCCACAGCATGAGCGACCCGCGGAAGTACCGCACCCGTGACGAGGAGGAGGCCTGGGAGACCGACGATCCCATCGGCCGGCTGGAGAAGTACATGCTCGAGAAGGGCTTCGTGACCGAGGCCGAGAGCAAGGAGATGCTGAAGGCCGTGAAGGCCGAGGTCCGCGACTGCGTGGCCTTCGCCGACGCCAGCCCGATGCCGGAGCCCGGCGAGCTGTACACGGACGTGTACATGGAGCCCTGGGGCCCGTACCCGGGCTCGAGCCAGCCCACCTTCACGGGCGGCGCCGCCAACGTGCCGTCGTTCCGCGCCATCGATCCGAAGGGAGAGGTCCTGTGAGCGCCCTGCGAGAGATCGAGTTCCGTGACGCCCTGCGCGAGGCCATGACCGAGGAGATGCGGCGCGACCAGCGCGTGTTCCTGCTCGGCGAGGAAGTGGCGCAGTACAACGGCGCCTACAAGGTCAGCAAGGGCATGCTCGACGAGTTCGGCCCGCGCCGCATCATCGACACGCCGATCAGCGAGAGCGGCTTCGCGGGCATCGCCATCGGCGCGGCCATGCAGGGTCTGCGTCCCATCGTGGAGTTCATGAGCTGGTCGTTCAGCCTGGTGGCGGCGGACCCGATCCTGAACAACGCCCCCAAGATGCTCTACATGAGCGGCGGCCAGTTCGGCTGCCCGATCGTGTTCCGCGGCAACGACGGCGCGGGCGGCCAGCTCGGCTCGACGCACTCCTGGTGCGTCGAGGGGCTCTACTCGAACGTCCCCGGCGTGAAGATCGTGATCCCGTCGTGCCCCGCCGACGCGAAGGGCCTGATGAAGACCGCGATCCGCGACGACGATCCGGTGTTCTTCCTCGAGAGCGAGCGCATGCTCGGCAACAAGGGCCATGTGCCCGAGGGCGAGTACCTCATCCCGTTCGGCCACGCGGCCGTGCGCCGCGCCGGCAAGGACTGCACGCTCTGCTCGTGGGGCCGTCCGGTCAACTTCTGCCTCGAGGCCGCCGAGATCCTCGCGAAGGAAGGGATCAGCTGCGAGGTCATCGACCTCCGCACGATCCGTCCGCTCGACCTGCCGACGGTGGTCGCGAGCGTTCGCCGCACGAACTGCGCGGTCGTGGTCGATCAGTCGTGGAGCTTCGCGTCGCCGGGCGGCGAGCTTGCGGCGCTGATCCACAAGCACTGCTTCGACGACCTCGACAACTTCGTCCATCGCGTGCACTCGGACGACGTGCCCACGCCGTACTCGTCGAAGCTCGAGCAGGAGTACCTGCCGAACGTTCGCAAGATCTGCGAGGCGGTGCGCGCCGCGACCTATCGCGCGTAGTTGTGCGGATCCGGTGAAGGACTCTCCGAATCCTGAGTGGATGAAGAATCTCAGACGACTGCGATCAAGCCATGCCCATTGAACTCACCATGCCCCGCCTGTCCGACACCATGGAAGCGGGCACCGTCATCAAGTGGAACGTCAAGGAAGGCGATTCGGTGCGCTCCGGCTCGGTCGTCGCCGACATCGAGACCGACAAGGCCACGATGGAGATGCAGTGCTTCGACGACGGCAAGCTTGCGGCGATCCTCGTGGAGCCGGGCAAGCAGGTGAAGGTCGGCACGGC
>CAIOTP010000347.1 GCA_903861235.1 uncultured bacterium
CAGCTTGGTGAGTCGCCGACTGACATTCGCCTCGGAGATCCCCGATCGATCCGCGATGTCGCGGCCGCTCATGCGGCCGTTCTCGCGCAGGGCCTCCACGATCTTCAGGTCCGCAGCGTCGAGCGGCTCCCGGGCGGCGATTCGTTCGGAGGGTGGAAGATTCATCAGCGGCATGGCGTTCGAGAGTTCCTTGTTTGACCGACAAGAGCGACAAGCGTCTTACGGGAACGATCCCCGGCACGACCACTGTCAACGCATGAGAGAAGCGTTCAATTCGACATTTTTACGAGCTCGGCTCATGTCGTGTGAACCGAACGCGTGATACCATCGGCAAATCGCTCGGGGCGCATTCGCCATTCTGGAGGCGATTGCTGAGAAGCACCCGTGGAACCTGATCCGGTTCGGACCGGCGTAGGAAAGCGAAGTTTGCATGTTTCATCCGCGAGAAAACAGGAAGATTCGCGAATTTCAATTCTCATGAGTTGAGTCGACACGATCCTTCCCAAGAAACTGCGCGGCGGGCAAACTTGCAAACAACATCAACAACCATTCAGCAGGCGAAATCTGTCATGAACATCTCCGAGCACGCCCTTCCCCTCCTTGGTGCCGCGAACCCGTCCTCGAACGCGGAGGGCACCACGCCAGGCTCCTTCGCCCTTCCGGCGGAGGTGGGCGGTCCACGGGCATTCACCAGTCCAGACACCCCCGGAATGCCAGGACCCAGTGAACGGACCGCCTGGGATTTTCTACCCGAGGGCTGGCGGATCGAGAAGGCCCCGGACGCATCCAGTGGCTCCGGGGGACACAACAAGCCCCAGATCGGGCGTTTCATTCGTGCCGTGGCTCCGGCGGATTTCGTGCCGGTCACTCAGCTCGAGCACGCCCGCCTGGGCACGATCACGCCGCAGATGCGGCGGGTGGCCGAGCGAGAAGGTCACCTGACTCCCGAACAGGTTCGTGACGAGGTGGCCGCGGGCCGAATGGTCATCCCGGCGAACATCGCGCATCTGGGGCACCACCTCGACCCCATGGCCATCGGCCGCGCCAGCAAGACCAAGATCAACGCCAACATGGGCGCCAGCCCGGTCAGCAGCGGCACCGCCGAGGAGGTGGAGAAGCTCAAGTGGGCCGAGCGATGGGGCGCCGACACCGTCATGGACCTGAGCACCGGCGGCGACCTGGACGCCTGCCGTGACGCGATCATCCGCGCCAGCACGGTACCCATCGGCACCGTGCCGATCTACAGCATGATCATCGGCCGGAAGATCGAGGATCTGGACGAGAAGATCATCCTGGACACCCTGGAGCACCAGGCCCGGCAGGGGGTGGACTACTTCACCATTCACGCCGGCGTGCTGCGCGAGCATCTGCCCTTCATCAAGGATCGACTGATCGGCATCGTGAGCCGCGGCGGCAGCCTGCTGGCCAAATGGATGCTGGTGCACGGCAAGCAGAACCCCATGTACACGGCCTGGGAGAAGATCTGCCAGGTCATGCGGCGCCATGACGTGACCTTCAGCATCGGTGACGGTCTTCGGCCCGGCGGTCTGGCGGACGCCACCGACCGGGCGCAGCTGGCCGAGCTGGCCACGTTGGGCGAGCTGACCGAGCGCGCCTGGCGGCAGGGTGTGCAGGTGATGATCGAGGGACCGGGCCATGTGCCCTTCGACCAGATCGAGTTCAACATGAAGCTGCAGCGCCGGCTCTGCCACGGC
>CAIOTP010000348.1 GCA_903861235.1 uncultured bacterium
AATCCCGGCAATTCCGGCGGCCCGCTCACCAACACGCGCGGCGACGTCGTGGGCATGACCACCGCCATCGCCAGCGGCCGCGGCGGCACCCTGGGGCAGAGCCAGTTCGCGGGCATCGGCCTGGCCATTCCGGTCTCCATGATCGACAACGTGGTGGGGCAGCTGCTGCAGCGAGGCGAGGTGGTGAAGGGCTTCCTGGGCATCAGTGGGCTCGACCTCGAGGCGGTGCGCCGAGGTGGCGAGCCGGCCACCACGGAGGCGCGCCGATCCGCCGATCTCTATCGCGGCGAAGGTGCGGTGGTGAACGTCGTCTCGCCGGCGAGCCCCGCGGAGGCTGCAGGGCTTCGTCGGGGCGACGTGATCACCTCGCTGGCAGGCACCCGCGTGGCCGGAGCCAAGCAGATGCGGACCCGCATCGCCGCCTGCCAGCCCGGCGAGACCATCGCCATCGAGATCTGGCGGCCGCAGGGCGAAGGGCAGGAAGGCGAGTCGTTGAAGGTCCAGGCGACCATGGCGCGATTCAATCCCGAGCTGGGAGCACAGCACCTGGGAACGGCCCTTCGGGCCGTCGGGCTGACCCGGCTGGTCTCGCTTGCGGACGCCCCCACGGTGCCGCCCGGACTCGTCTCGCGCCGGGGCGTGGCCGTGCAGGAAGTCGCGCCCGGCAGTCTGGCCGAAGCCGAACTTCCCGTGGGCACCGTGATCGTCCGCGCATTCGACGCCCCGGTGAACAACCTGGACGACTTCTTCGCCCGCCTGGACCGGGAGGTCTCCCGGAGCCAGCGTCGACTGGACGTGCCCCTGGACATCGTGCAACCCGACGGCTCGGCCCGGCAGCTCACGCTGGGCCTTCGCCTGCCCTGAGGAGAGATCCGCGTGCCCGAAGCCCCTCTGCTCGAAGTGCAGGACCTGCAGACCTGGTTCCCCATACGTCGGGGCCTGCTGCAGCGAGTCTCCGGTCACGTGAAGGCGGTGGACGGCGTCAGCTTCCACCTCCGCAAGGGCGAGACGCTGGGTCTGGTGGGTGAGTCCGGTTGCGGCAAGACCACGGTGGGGCGAACGCTGCTGCGGCTGATCGAGCCCACGGGTGGACGGGTGCTCTTCGAGGGACGCGACGTGCTCCGGATGGCCGGCGAGGAACTGCGGTTGCTGCGGCGCCGCATGCAGATCATCTTCCAGGATCCGGGTGGCAGCCTGAACCCGCGCATGCGGGTGGGACGCATCGTGGGTGAGCCGCTCGAGGTCCACGGGGTGGCGCGGGGCGACGAGCTGCGCGAGAGGGTGGAGCGGCTGCTGGAGCGATGCGGTCTCTGGGCCGCCGCGGCCGACCGCTACCCGCACGAGTTCAGCGGCGGCCAGCGGCAGCGCATCGGCATCGCGCGCGCCTTGGCGATCAAGCCCTCGCTCATCGTCTGCGACGAGCCCACCAGCGCGCTGGACGTGAGCATCCAGAGCCAGATCCTGAACCTGCTCAAGGATCTGCAGGACGAGTTCCAGCTCAGCTACCTGTTCATCAGTCACGACATGGCGGTCATCCACCACATCTGCGACCGGGTGGCGGTCATGTACGACGGCAAGATCGTGGAGGAGGGCACGCGCGACGACATCATCCAGCGTCCCCAGCACCCGTACACCCAGAGGCTCCTCGCCGCAGTGCCCGAGGCCGATCCCCACCGTACCCGCCAGCGCGTGCGCCTGGAGGGCGCACGAATGTGATGCGCAATCCTGGCCGTCTGGTGGTGTGGTTCGTGGGCGTGATCGGCGTGGCGGCCTTCGCCGCGGGCTGGTGGGTCACCGGCGAGGTGCGCAGCACGGCGCGGCGCACGGACCGTGACCTGCAGGCGGTGGCGGACGCCATCGAGCGCTACGCCTCGGCCCACCAGGGCCGCATGCCGCTCTCGGTCCAGGCGCTGGAGCCCGCGGATGCCGAGCTTTCCCAGGCCTTGCGCCGGATCCAGGTCCGCTGGCCACCCGAGCCGGGCCTGGCTCCCGTGCTCGAGGCCAACGGCCTGCCCACGGGCATCGGCACGGTGCCCCGGCTGAACGAGCGGCTTCGCTCGCTGGCCCGCGGTTCCGCCGGAGCCTCCGGCCCGCCATAATGAGCCGATGCCCGAGCCGGCCCTTTCCAAGGAAGTTCCCGTGAAGTCCACTCCAGCCGCCGAGACGCCGATCGAGCGCGTGAAGCCCGAAGGTCCCCTGACGGACCTCATGCACGGCGACGCGCGATGGCAGATCCCGGTGCACCAGCACGGATTCATCGCGCTGGTCGACGTCATGCCGCGGCTGGTCCCGCAGGGGCAGAGCGCCGACGCCGCCATCGTGCAGGCGGCCCGCGTGAGCTACGGCGCGGGCACCAAGCAGGTGAGCGAGGACCGCACGCTGATCCGATACCTGCTGCGTCACCGTCACACCACCCCGTTCGAGATGGTGGAACTCAAGTTTCATGTGGCCATGCCCATGTTCGTGGCTCGGCAGTGGATCCGGCATCGCACGGCCAACGTGAACGAGTACTCGGCCCGCTACTCCATCGTGCCGGATCGCTTCTATCGACCCACGGTCGACAGCGTGCGCAAGCAGAGCTCGGTCAACCGCCAGGGTGGCGAAGAACCCATCGACGCGGGAACGGCCGAGCAGTTCCTGCAGCTGCTCGACAAGGCCGAGGCGAACTACCGCGAGTACCTCGCGCTCACCGAGCGGGGCGTCGCCCGCGAGCTGGCCCGTGCCGCGCTGCCCGTGAGCGTGTACACGGAGTGGTACTGGAAGTGCGACCTTCACAACACGCTGCGGTTCCTCTCCCTGCGGATGGAATCCCACGCGCAGCAGGAGATCCAGGACTTCGCGAAGGCCATGTACCGCCTGATCCAGCCTCTGGCTCCGGCCACCTGCGAGGCCTTCATGGACTACGAGTTCGAGGCCATGCACCTGTCCCGTCTGGAGATCGAGGCGATCCGCTCGGGTGCACCGCTGGCCTCCCAGAACAGGCGGGAGATCGCGGAGTTCGAGTCGAAGAAGAGCCGGCTGGGTCTCTGAGTCGGCCGTGGCGTTCGAGACGCTCACTTCGGCGTCAGGGGTTGTGTGGCGGCGTTCCTCCGTGCTTCGGCAGGCGGGGATCCCGCACGCGTTCTCCACGCGATGTGGCGGCGTCAGCCCGGCGCCGTTCGCTTCGCTCAACCTGGGGCTGGCCGACGCACCCGGCGACCCGGACACCTGGGACCGTGTGCGGACGAACTGGGGCCTGGCCATGCAGGCGTTCGGCATGCAGGACCGGGTGCTGGTGCGTGCCAGGCAGGTGCACGGGGTGGGCGTGATCCAGGCGGATCGGGATGCCGGCGCCGTGCGAGCCGAGCCGCCTTTCGCCGACGCAGACGCCCTGCTCACCGGCGATCCGGCTCAAGCGGTCTCCGTGCGTGTGGCGGACTGTGCCCCAGTGCTGCTGGCGGATCCGGAGGCTCGGCTGGTGGCCGCGGTCCATGCTGGGTGGCGCGGCGTGGTGGGGGGCGTGGTGTCGGCGACCATGCGGGCCCTGGTCGGTCGGGGCGCCAGGCCTGATCGCATGGTGGCTGCCGTCGGTCCATGCATCGGTCGGGCGGCCTTCGAAGTGGGGCTGGAGGTGGTCGAGGCGTTCGTGGCTGCCGGTCTGTCCGGGCACGCCCTCGTGGTGCCGGAGACGCCGGGCAAGGGCAGGGCCGACCTTCAGGGAGCCATTCGTCAGCAGTTGCAGACACTTGGCCTGCGGGGCGCGGCGATCGACTCGGCGACGGTCTGCACGCTCAGCACCCCCGAATCGGAGTTCAGTTTCCGCCGGGAGGGAGCACGAAGTGGAAGAATGGCAGCCATTATTGGACTCTGATCTCCCTCGGTGTCGCTGAGCGGCTGGCAACGCCAAAATCAGCGATTTCGTCGGGGTTTCTTTTGCCGGGAGTGCGTTTCGGGTGTCTATTGAACCAGCGGCTGTCGTTTGCCGCAGAACCCATGTGGATGGACAAGGGCTGCCACCGTCTTTCGACGGTGGCGGTTGTTTTTGGGTTTGGAGCCTTCGGGCGTGGCGATGGCCGAGG